>VXMO01000010.1 GCA_009841045.1 Dehalococcoidia bacterium | reverse complement strand
CCTCTCTGTTCGCGGCTCTGTCCGCAGTATTCTCCGCCACTGTTCCCATTATCCTCTGCCAAGTCCCCGCCGCTTTTTCTACCGCCTCGCCACACCTGCCGGCCCGCGTTTGCCCGGTATCAACTCGATAGGCGTTGGAATCAGCCACTCGGAGCCTGACTTTACCGCGCCATGGAAGCGGCCGTCCCGGGCTAGCTGCCTTACTCGACGCACGGAGACGCCGAGCTCGGTGGCAGCCTGCTTGACGGTGACGTTGGCAACGTCATGGGCGGGCGCCTCGTCTTCCAGGTCAAACTCGATGGGATCCCCCTGTCTGAGCGTGCTGACTTCGTGGATAAGGAAACCGATGACTTCGCCGCGATCGTCCAGCCGCTTGAGGATGCGCTCGTCGTCCGTCGGAGTGAAATAGCCCTCGCGAAACGCCCAGAGGACTTCGAGCATGTCGCCCTCGTCGTCGTACCACACGGAGACCTTTCTAGCCGTCATGTTTCATTCCTCCTTGATTCTCCGGTCGAGGTAAGCGGTGAGGATGAAGGAGTAGCCGCGCTCCTGCTTCACCACGATGCAGACGTACCGATTCCTGCCGCGCAGGTCCGGGTACAGGCGATAGTAGAGACGTACGGCGGGGCGGGATCGCGACGGCGCAATGGCGTCCGGCTCGGCAAGCGTCTCCGCGAACCGATGCGCTTGGAAGGCCATTTCGGGGTGCCGTCGGAGGATATGCCGCAGCCTCTCATCGCTCAGCCTGACCTCATTTCCCCTCTCGTCGACGAACCGCCGCGGCCCGTCTCCCTCGTTCAATACCATACCGTAAACTATACCTTTCGTTCCAGTTCAGTGAAGCTCAGGCCGACTGAAAGTAAGCGTTGGCAAAACTGCCGTTTGTATCTGGGGTTGTACAACAGCCAGATACAAAAGATGCAAAAATGTGAATTCAGCCGCTTCGTCCTCAACGCGGCGGCATCTCGGCCACGACGGTCGTTCTTTGGGTAGAGTTGCGTGCCCTGAGCGACTGGACCCCACACCGTCTTCAGATAGGAAAACGCCTGCCAAGATTGTTCGCACGGCGTATATCCTCCGTGTCTCCGCATCAAATGGAGCCAGTTTTGGCCCCGAACCCTTTTGCACCGAGTTAGCACCGCGAAACCTGTTGAGGTCAGACAGAGTTAAACGAGGCCTGGCAGATATGCCGGGCCGTGGTCTCTGGGAAACACTCGAAACGGATGTTGGCAGTGCAACCGTTCTATCTGAAGTATTCAATATTGTGTCTCTCCGTCGATGGCTGGCTGGCGTGTCTCCAAGCGGAGGCAAGCGGTCCGCGTTTCGCGAGAATATCGGTGGTTGTGCTCAAGAACGGGGCCCATGAAACCTTCCTCGTCGCAAGCATGAAGTTGGACTCGCTGGCATCCGACTCGAAGATGAAAAGCACCCGTGGCCATCGTCCGCCGTGGTCCTTGCGGGCATAGTCGCTCTTGAAGTACCGGATGTAAGACTGGAGACGCTCGGTCACTCGTTTGAGGGTTGTGGCGCGCCGCTCGAACTCAAGGAAGTACGTGTGCCAGTCACCCCTGAATGCAAGCTGGAACGAGGCATCAGGCATCAGCACGTGGTTCTTGACGTCGTAGGAGTAGGTGATCTGAGAACGTGCGGTGGGCAGTAGGAATCGGACATCGTAATCGCGGGAGAACTTGGCTTTGGCGGTCAGTGTGGCAGCGAAGTCGGTAATGCCGGCGTGATGGTGAGGCTGGGCTTCCATCGTACGAAGCGCAGTGCCGAGGTAGGGGATGCTGGTCGTATCGCCGTCCGGGAAAGGTTCTGAACTCCAGCGGTCGAGAGTCTGGCCGACCGCTGCGCGATCCCGCCGAGAGAGGTAGGTGAGGGCCTTCTCCCTGAGCACATGGCTGTGTTCAGTGGAATGAATCAACCCCTGTCTCTTGAGCGACTGCACGAGCTGGTTGGCGCGGCGCTTGGTGACACCACCCAGCAGGCCGGCAAGTTGTTCAGTCGTGCACAGTGGCCAATCCGCCAGAACATTGAGGGCGTCCTTCTCCGCCCGGGTCAGCAAGATAGACAGCGATGACGCAAGCTGCTTCTCAGGAGCTGGCATTGTGGCAACAACCCTGTGGTCGTACACGAGATCCGGGATTGGGAACGCCGGAATGGGGTGGTTCTTGTTGGGGTCTCTGATGAATTCGTCCTGTGTGTCAAGGATGTCGTCGAGGCTGGCGTGCCGAACAATCGTCGAGAGTTGTTCCCTGAAGTCGAGGATGCCGCCTTGCTGCCAGACCATGGCCGATGTGCTGTTGTTGAGGATCCTGGACTCCGTGGCGACGAATGTGTCTTCATAGCCGCGAGACAAGAGCCGGAGCGCCCGGCGTGTTGCCTGGTCGGAGGGCGTGACAATGAGGGTGGTCTTTGGCCTCTGGAAGTAGTTCATCCGTCCCAAACTCCTGATGCGATAGCGAAGATTGGCGGCCGACAGCATCGGGCCCTGCCGAACGATGCCGAGGGAACGGCTATCAGACATGGTGAGCAGGGCATCGTACGGCCCGCTGCGGTAGTGGTCGAAGCGGACAGGCGCCCCGTGGACATCCGCGATGGCGACCTTTGCGGCGATGCGGTAGATGACGGCGATGCTGTCCAGTCGCTCCGAAAGTAACTGAAACCACTGCCGAGACACAGGCCAGGCCCGCACGAACCCGCTCAATTTACCGTCGCCGGCAGCCTCGATGATACCCTCTTGAGTTGGGTACCAACGGACTTGAGGACGCGGACCGAATTGCCTCAGCCGGTGCTGCACCGATTCGACGTAGCCGAACGACTTGAGCGTCCGCAGGCGGTCATGCAGCGTGGACGGTGGCACACCTCGCAGCTCGGACAGATCCTCGACGGTGATGAGCGGCGTTCTGCAGAGCATCAGTAGCGTCTGCCGGAGAGGGCGTGAAATACCCTCCGGTTGTCGCGGATCGAAGGATATCGTCGGCTCGGCGAGGATGGCATACCGCGCCTCGTCGATGCGCCCGGGATTCTCGCCGTACCTGCCTATGACCGCCTGCGTCACGGCGTGTCCGGCGCTGCGGCGGTCCAGGAACCTCCACAGCGTATGCCGCGAGACATCCAGATGCGCGGCCGTCTGAACACGACCGCGCCTGAGTACGTAGGCGTCCACGTACAGCCGGACAGCTCGCTGTACCTCTAGAGAAACGGGATTACGCTTGCTCAATTGGACCTTGCTTCCTCATCGCAGGATCGTCGTGGCGGCGACATTCGCCCTCCACAATTTTCCGAATGAGAAGCGCGGTACGTAATGGCCTGCACGCCATTGTCAGAACAAGAGTTTTGTGCTAGAGCATTGGCATCTTCGAGTGATGGTTGAAGGCACAGCTCGATGGCATATGTGATTCGGGATTATTCGTGGGCCGCGTGGCAGCATGTTCGACCCTCACCTAGTGGATATTGAGAAGCTTAGGGTGGGGCCGCGCGTTTTGATTGGCTTCTAGCGTGTCGAAGGACTGGAAGCAAATTACTGTGCCGTAACGTAGATCGCCGAAACAATCGCCTACAATAGTTCAGGAGACTATTCATGCCCCGTATCTTCGACAACCTTGAGCCCGCCTCCAACCTCCTACCCGCCTTGCAGGAGACTCTGGAAGTCTCCAATCGCGCCGATTTCTGTATCGGGTATTTCAATCTTCGTGGATGGGGTGGGTTGGCATCGTATGTCGACTTATGGGATGACACGCAAGGCCCATGCCGAGTACTTATCGGCATGCAGCGGATGCCGGACGAGGCGCTTAGGACTGCCTTCAGCCTGACCGACAATCACGCCCCCATCGACCAGCAGGGGGCAAGCCAACTCAAGACTCAATTGGCGCAGCAGCTACGGGATCAGCTGTCTTTTGGTGCACCGTCGAACGCAGACGAACGTACGCTGCGCCAACTGGTCAAGCAACTCAAGGCGGGCAAGGTGAAGGTCAAGCTGTTCCTTCGCCACCCCCTCCACGCCAAGCTGTACCTGCTTTACCGCGACGACCCGATCAACCCAATCGTCGGCTATATGGGAAGCAGCAATCTGACGTTCGCGGGGCTTGCAGGTCAGGGAGAGTTGAACATCGATGTCTTGGACAGCGACGCTACTGTCAAGCTGCGGGATTGGTTTGAGGATCGCTGGAACGATCGCTTCTGTGTGGATATCACAGACGAGCTCATCGCAATTGTCGAGGAGAGTTGGGCTCGGGAAGAACTAATCCCCCCGTACCACATCTATCTCAAGATGGCGTATCACCTTTCGAACGAGGCTCGTGCAGGTCTCAGCGAATTCAACATTCCCAAGGTCTTTGGAGACCGCCTCTTCGACTACCAGACCGCTGCTGTCAAGATTGCCGCGCACCATCTCAACAAACGGAACGGAGTGCTCATCGGTGACGTTGTCGGTTTGGGCAAGACATTGATGGCCACGGCAGTCGCACGCATCTTCGAAGATGACTACGGTCTCGAAACTCTTATCATCTGTCCGCCGAATCTCATACCCATGTGGGAAGACTATGTCCACGAGTACCAACTACGCGCCCGCGTGCTTTCGCTCGGGGCCGTTCAAAGAGCTTTGCCCGGCCTGCGGCGATACCGGTTGGTCGTGATTGATGAGAGTCACAACCTCCGTAGTAGAGAGGGCCGCCGATACCGAGCGATTCAGGAGTATATCCGAGAGAATGACAGTAAGTGCATTCTTCTATCGGCTACTCCCTACAACAAGACCTACGATGACCTTGCCAACCAATTGCGTCTCTTCGTTGACGACGCTGCGGATCTGGGCATCAGGCCAGAGCGCTACCTGCGTGAGATAGGGGATGTAGAGTTCAGTCGACGCCATCAGGCGTCGCCGCGTTCTTTGGCGGCGTTCAGTTTCAGTGAGCACGCGGACGACTGGCGGGATCTCATGCGCCTTTACCTTGTACGCAGAACGCGCGGCTTCATTCAAGACAACTATGCCGAAACGGACGTGGATACAGGGCGCAAATACTTGACATTTGAGGATGGGTCCAAATCATTCTTTCCGACCCGCATACCGAAGACGGCCAAGTTCTCGATTAGCGATTCCGACCCCAACGACCAGTACGCCAAGCTCTATTCGGACAGCGTGCGTGGCGTAATCGAGAACCTCCATCTGCCGCGGTATGGACTCGGAAACTACCTTGTGGCCAACCCTACTGTGCCGCCCACAAGTGAAGAGCAACAGCGAATAGACGGCCTGTCACGGGCCGGTAAGAGACTGATCGGCTACAGCCGTGTCAACCTCTTCAAGCGGCTTGAAAGCAGTGGCGCGGCCTTCCTGCAATCCGTTGAACGGCACATCCTTAGGAACCACGTCTTCCTCTATGCGCTTGAGAGTGACCTACCACTCCCGCTTGGCACACAAGACACGGAGATGCTCGACACGCGATTCACCGATGTTGACGTAGACGGGACGGCTCAGTCGTCCTTTGAAGACGAAGAGGACGATCAAGATGTAGACAACGGTGAGGTCATCGATACTTTGTCCTCTAGGAGCTTTGAGGAACGAGCGGCTGCCGCTTACGAGCAATACCAGGGACGATACGAGAGTCGCTTTAGGTGGCTTCGGGCAGATTTGTTCAAGCCCGACCTTGCACGACAGCTTCGAGAAGACACCGAATCTCTCACAGCGGTTCTCAGCTCCTACGGCCCTTGGGATCCGTCCCGCGATGCAAAGCTGGAGGCCCTCCAAAAGCTCTTAACCGAGACTTACCCGGATCAGAAGGTGATCGTCTTCTCCCAGTTCGCGGACACAGTCAACTATCTCGAACAACAACTCGCTGACCGCGGTATAGAAAAGCTGGCGGGAGCTACCGGAAGCTCAGAGAATCCGACGCGGCTCGCCTGGCGATTCAGCCCAGTCAGCAATAACCGGCAGAATCAGAACGCAGACGGAGACGAACTGCGCGTACTCATTGCCACGGACGTACTTAGCGAGGGCCAGAATCTTCAGGACTGCCATGTTGTTGTCAACTATGACCTCCCATGGGCGATCATCCGCCTCATCCAGCGCGCGGGCAGAGTCGACCGCATCGGCCAAACTGCTGAGGAGATTTTCTGCCATTCCTTCCTGCCGGCTGATGGTGTTGAACGCATCATCAATCTGCGGGGGCGTGTCAGGCTGCGCCTGCAACAGAACGCCGAGGTCGTCGGAGCCGATGAGGCGTTCTTCGAGGACGATGCCGACGATCAGACAATCCTGGACCTTTACCATGAGCGCGCGGGAATACTGGACGGCGACCCGGACACCGAAGTTGACCTCGCCTCTCATGCCTATGAGATCTGGAATAACGCGACCCGCGACAACCCGCAGATGTTGAAGGCAGTTTCCGAGTTGCCCGATGTCGTTTTCTCGTCGCGCCAGCACGCCCCGCTGCCAAACCGGCCGGAGGGCGTGCTCGTCTTTATGCGGACTGCGGACGGCAATGATGCTCTCGCATACGTGGACCGAGAGGGCAAGAGCATCACAGAGTCGCAGTTCGAGATACTATCCGCAGCGGAATGCGCGCCTGACACGCCGGCTCAACCGCACCATGAACAGCACCACGCGCTTGTCGCTGAGGCGGCAAAGCACATCATCAAGGAAGAAACGCATGTTGGAGGCCAGCTCGGCCGCCCCTCCGGTGCCCGATACCGAACGTACACACGGCTCAAGGCTTACGCGGACGCGATCAAGGGGCAGTTGTTCGACCTCCCCGAACTTCATCGCGCATTGGACGATATCTACGGGTATCCTCTCCGGAGCGACGCTATTGACTCACTGAACCGCCAGCTGCGCAGCGGGATTGATGACCTTCAACTCTCGGAGTTGGTCATTGCCCTGCGCAACGAGAACCGGCTAAGCATCATGGGAGATCAGGCGGAACGCACCCAGGAGCCGCAAATCATCTGCTCACTCGGCTTATTCGACTCGGAGGATGACGCCTGATGACCACCCCTATCGCCAATCTCCGCCCCTACTTACAGGAGTTTGACCTTACCGGTCTGTTCAGAGAAGGCTTGGGCTGGGACAATCCACCACGAGAACCTTTGTCCGTCACCGCTGATGGATACGAATTCACGCTCACGCCCGTTGCCCATAAGAGGGGCTTCGTCGTCTACCGATGCAGTCCTGGTCAGAATGACCAGATTCCCCTCTACCCAGTACGGATCAAGATCGAGAACCAAGTCACAAAGTCGGCGTTTGAACACCTGATTATCTACGTCGATGAGGTGGAATCGACGCAGATTTGGCAGTGGGTCAAGAGGGAGACGGGCAAACCCACAGTCCGGCGGGAGTTGCGCTACCACGGCGGCTCTGGCGAAAACCTACTCCAGCGCCTGCAAGGCATCGCGTTCTCAATCGACGAAGAAGATGATGTGACTGTCGCGACCGCGTCCGGTCGTGTCCGCAAGGCCTTTGATGTCGAAAAGGTCACCAAGCGGTTCTATGAGAGGTTCCGCACCGAGTTGGGAGCCTTCACCGAGTTCATTGAGGGCATCACGAACATGGGGGACCGGGACTGGTATGCCTCCCTGATGCTCAACCGCATGATGTTCGTCTATTTCATCCAGAAGCAGGGATTTCTCGCCGACGATCAGGACTATCTTCACAACAAGCTGTCTGAGGTTCGCGGCACGTACGGCGACGGGCAATTCCAGGGCTTCTACCGAGAGTTCCTTCTGCGGCTGTTTCACGAGGGTCTCGGCAAACCGGCAACGGAGCGCCCACCTGATCTAGTCGAATTGCTCGGCGAGGTGCCATTCCTTAACGGTGGGTTGTTCGACCCACACGAACTTGAGCGCGACTACCCGGATATCGCCATCTCGGATGAGACCTTCGAGCGCGTCTTTGAGTTCTTTGATGACTACCGCTGGCACTTGGATGAGCGGCCAAACCGTGAGGACAATGAGATCAACCCGGATGTCCTCGGCTACATCTTTGAGAAGTACGTCAACCAAAAGCAGATGGGCGCTTACTACACCAAGGAGGACATCACCGGCTACATCAGCCGCAACACCGTCATTCCGTTCCTGTTCGATGCTGCCCGCAAGAAGGACAACGTTGCGTTCCAGCCGGGCGGCGGGGTATGGCGTCTCCTACAGGATGACCCCGACCGGTACATCTACAGGGCCGTCGGCCACGGCATCACATGGAATGCGCGCGCCGTAGCGAATCCTGAGCGTCTTGACGAACCGTTCGATCTGCCGCCGGAAATCGCTGCCGGCATCGCTGATGTATCGAAACGAGGGAGCTGGAATGAAGCCGCGCCTGATACGCACGCTCTACCCACTGAGACATGGCGCGAGGTCGTCGCGCGGCGGCGGCGTTACGAGGAAGTTCGTGCCAAGCTCGAATCCGGCGATGTGACCGAGATCAACGATCTCATCACCCTGAACCTGGACATTGAGCAGTTCGCTAGGGACGTTATTGCGCAGAGCGAGGGGCCTGACCTGCTTCGCGCGTTCTGGCAGGCGTTGCGCGATGTCTCCGTGCTTGATCCCACGTGCGGTTCCGGCGCGTTCCTCTTCGCAGCACTCAACACCTTGGAACCGCTCTACACCGCCTGCCTTGAGGGAATGCGGGGCTTTGTCGATGATCTTGAGCGCACCGAGCGGCCACGTAATCCCAGAGCACTCAGCGATTTCCGCGATGTGCTGGAACAAGTCGAGAAGCACCCAAATGAGCGTTACTACATCCTCAAGTCCATCGTCCTGAACAACCTCTACGGTGTGGACATCATGGAGGAGGCCACCGAGATTTGTAAGTTGCGCCTCTTCCTCAAGCTGGTCGCGCAATTGGAGAGGAAAGACCAGATTGAACCGCTGCCGGACATCGACTTCAATATCCGCGCGGGCAACACACTGGTGGGGTTCACAACGCTTGATGCCGTGCGCGAGGCGATGACGGTGATGCCGGACGGCCAAATCCGGGCCATGTCAGCGGAGGACCACAAGACCCTGGAGAGCATTGAGGAGGCGGCTGAGGATGCCGAACACATAGCCCATGACTTCAGACGACAGCAGACCATGCTGGGTGGCGAAATAACTCCTGCGGACAAGGTAAATCTGCGTGATCGGCTAAAGGCGCTGACCGATGAGCTGGATCAGCACCTCGCGCAGGAGTACGGCATCGACGTTGATGACGCTGCAGCCTATGGCGCTTGGCGAGAGAGCCATCAACCCTTCCACTGGTTCGCGGAGTTTCACGGGATCATGTCCCGGGGCGGCTTCGATGTGGTGATTGGGAACCCGCCGTACGTGGAGTACAGCAAGATCCTAAAGGGGACGCCGGAACAAGCCCCATATCGCATCCGAGGATATGCAACTGAGCCTTGCGGGAATCTCTATGCGTTCATTTTGGAGCGCAGCAAGTTGCTCACCCATAGGCGAGCATCACTAAGTATGATTGTGCCTTTGAGCGGACACAGCACGGCGCGTATGTCTTCTCTCGTGGATGTCTTCTACGATTCCTATGAATCTCTGCATCTTCAAACAATCGGCTCGGATTCGCATCCGAGCCGATTGTTTGAAGGAGTCAAGTTCCGACTAGCCATCTTTGTGACGTCCAATTATGGAGAAGGTGTATTCACAACCAGATACTTGCGATGGTATGCGGAGCAACGGGATACTCTGTTCGACCTTTTGAACTTTGTGAATGCCGGCGATTACCGATATGCCACAGCGATTCCCAAAGTGTCACACCCTTTACATCTTTCGATCCTCAAGAAGCTGACTACGCAAGACCGCAAGGGTATCCCACGAGAAAGCGCTCGAAGCAATAAAGGTCAACACGTGCTATATCATTCCGCCCCTGTCAACTGGGTAAGGGCCCACAGTACTGCCCCATACTTCCACAGCCCCAGGGACAACAAGAAGAGCTCTGGAGAATTGCGGAAACTCTTTGCTGAAGGCGATTGGCTTGGTAGTGCTCAGGCAGTTCTGTGCAGCACCACTTTTTTCTTGTGGTGGTTGTCGGTCTCAGACTGTTACCACCTAAACAGGCCGGAAATTGACAGTTTTCCAATCGTTGCTTCTCCAAAGCTCAGCAGTTTGTCTGTAAAGCTTGAGCAGGATATGCAGTCCAAGACTAAACGCCGGGTATATAACTACAGGACGACTGGGCGTGTGGAATACGACGAGTTTTACATGAAACTGTCCAAGCCCATCATTGATGAGATCGATGCTGTGCTGGCGGAGCACTATGGGTTCACGGACGAGGAGCTGGACTTCATCATCAACTACGACATCAAGTACCGGATGGGGCGGTGAGGGTAGAATGGCGGGCGAGAAATGAAGCTGTGCGGACGGGAAACGAACTCATGCCTAAGGGTGTGCCGGCCTTAGTCAAACCCGGATTGCTGCGGTGGGCGAGGCAAACCGCGGGGTTCGATGTGGCGATGGCTGCCAAAAAGGCCAAAGTCGACGCCCTTAAGTTGGAGTCATGGGAGCAGGGTACTTCACGTCCGAGCATTCCTCAGCTCCGCAAGATTGCCAAGGTATACCAGCGACCGATAGCGGTTTTCTATTTGCCTGAGCCACCACAAGGTTTCACAGTTCCGAAGGACTATCGGAGGACGGCAAGTAATGAGGCTCACGGGCCGTCGCCGGAGCTAATGCTTGAGATGCGCGAGGCGCAAGCCCGTCGCGAACTTTTTGAAGAACTCTTTCTACAGACCGAGGGAGACGCTCCGTCCATTTCGTTAACTGCGGACGTTGAAGAGTCTCCAGAGTCGGTGGGAGATCGCCTACGCAGCTTCCTGCACGTTTCTTTGCAGGATCAAAGTCAGTGGAAAGAACCCTATGATGGCCTGCATGGATGGAGGTCCGCGTTCGAACGCGCCGGTATCCTCGTCTTTCAGATGTCCGATGTACCATCGAATGAAGCGAGAGGCTTTTCGGTATTTGATCAGTCATTCCCCTTGGCCGTTGTCAACGCCAAGGATTCGCCAAGTGGACGCACATTTACTTTGTTACATGAACTAACGCACCTGGCGCTTCGCCAAGGGGGTATCTGCGACTTAGCTGATGCACCGACTGACCGCCAAGTACAGGATCAAGTTGAAGTGTTCTGTAATGCTGTAGCAGGGGCTACCTTGATGCCTAGAGAAGATTTCCTAAAAGACGAAACCGTGTTGTCCCATGACCCTGGTTGGGAGTGGACCAACGCAGACATTCAGAAGATAGCTAGGCGATTCACATGCAGCAACGAGGCAGCTGTTAGAAGGCTAGCGGACTTGGGTAGAGTCTCAGTGCAGTTCTATCAGGTCAAAAGGCGAGAATATCAAGCGAAGAACGGTGTAACGACAGCGAAGAAGAGTGATGGCTTCTTGCCCCCCTACCAGAAAGCCCTCTCGAATTGGGGGCCGATGTTCACGCGCATAGCCCTCGACAACTACTATCAAGGCAACATTACCGGGAGTGATTTAGCCGACCTGCTGGGAATTCGACTGAAGCACCTGTCTCGCCTGGAGGAAAATCTGAAAAAGCTCCAGAAGCGAGTCTAAGCCATGGCCTATTGCTTCGATACCAGTGTCTACATCAATGCATGGCAGCGAGATTACCGCCCAGCAGCATTCCACTCCTTTTGGGAAAAGATCGAAACGTATGTTGATGAGGGCCAAATCTTGACGACAGAAGAGGTGCGTATCGAGCTGCAGAGGAAGGATGACCAAATCGTCGCTTGGGCAAAGGAACGGCCGCATATGTTTGTCCCGATTGACATTGCGATCCAGAATGCAGTCTTAACCATCCTCGCTAGGTTTCCTCGCTTGATTGATACGCGCAAGAATAGGTCGGGAGCGGACCCTTTCGTTATTGGACTAGCCAAGATCCAGCATCTTACTGTAGTCACATATGAGAGATCGTCCGGCAATTTGCAGAAGCCAAATATCCCCGACGTGTGTGATTCCCCAGCAATCGATGTCGAGTGCATCAGCCTTATGGATATGATTACGAGAGAGGGTTGGACATTCTGACGGTGGGGATGCCTCAGCCCGCAGCAACCATCGACAACCTCTCTCTCCCTTGACGAGGTTCTGACTGATCTCTTTTGCTCCCACCAGTACCCCGGTTACTTCATCCTCAAGCTTCATGACCTCTCGCGGGCCATGCCGGAGGTTGCTAGAGTGGAAGACCCCGGTAATTATCCTCGGAGGATTCGCCCATGCCGCAATTCAATTTCAATGAGCACTGCGAGAAAGTCCTCGCACGTGCGAAGCGTCAGAATGCTCAAAAACTCACGGGCCGCCTTGATAGCTTGTGTGAGGCTTTGCGACAGGAAGGCAATCACGTCGTGCAGACCAAGTTCGGCGGTTCTGTCCAGAAAGGCACGTACGTCACCGGTCTCAGCGACGTTGACGTGCTTCTGATTGTGAATGACTCCTCTCTGGTAAACGAACCGCCGGCGAAGGTCAAAGAGTATGTGCGGAAAACCATAAGGAAGCGGATGCCTAACAATCCAGTACAGGTGGGCAAACTTGCGGTGACGGTCAAGTACGCCGACGGAATGGAGATACAGCTGTTGCCCGCCATTCGGACACGGTCCGAGGGCATTCGGATTGCACGACCTGGGGCTCGCAAGTGGAGTAAAATCGCCCACCCCGACGGATTCGCCGATAAGCTCGCGAAAGTTAACACTGCAAAGGGTGGTAGAGTCGTCCCGGTCATCAAGCTTGCCAAGGCGATAGCGGACAGTTTCATCACTCGAAAGGACTCAAAGATCAGTGGCTACCACCTGGAGTCCTTGGCGATTGATGCGTTCCAAGGTTATCAAGGCAAGCTTGGTTCGAAGGTCATGCTCGATCACCTATTCAAGTACGCGACAAAGGCTGTGCTGAAACCAATCGTTGACTCTACTGGACAATCGAGATACGTAGACGAGTATCTTGGCTCGGCGAACTCCCAAGCCCGGCAACGAGCGTCGACACACTTTGGGCAGATGCGGGGCAAAGTTAACTCCTGCGACAGCACGCGAGATTTCAACGCTCTATTCGGCATAGCGAACTGAGGGGCGTGTGGGCCTGAACGGTGGCTGTCCACTGAACGAAATAACCAATCAGGTGGTCCTCTGAGCGCCCTTGGGACATCCTCGGCGATCGGTCAGTATAATCAACGAGTGACTCAGTTGGCATGTCTTGAGGAGGTTGACCGTGCAATCCATTGACAGGATTACTTTCGACCCCGCTGTCATGGGCGGCAAGGCATGTATTCGCGGTATGCGGGTCACGGTCGGCACAGTTGTGGGCCTCTTGGCGGCAGGGCACTCTCCCGAGGAGATCCTGCGCGCGTACCCATACCTGGAAGCGGAGGACATCACCCAATCTTTGGCCTACGCTGCCTGGAGACTTGAAGAGCACGAGGTCCCCCTGCCGACGCCGTGAGACCTGTTGTCCTCATCGATATGAACCTGTCACCCGCATGGGTGCCGGTGCTCCAACGGCAAGGATGGGAATCCGTGCATTGGTCTGACGTAGGGAACCCGGAGGCCAGCGACAGGGACATCATGGATTGGGCGTTAGCCCGCGGCCACATCGTGTTCACGCACGATCTTGACTTTGGTACTCTGCTGGCGCTGACCCACGAGACTGGCCCGAGTGTCCTGCAAATCCGCGCCGAAAATATCTTGCCGGACCACTTGGAAGGCCCGGTCATCGCCGCGCTCAACCAACATGAAGCCGACCTGACCTCCGGAGCCCTCGTCGTGGTCGACGAAAGCCGAAGCCGCGTTCGAGTACTGCCCATATGAGGTCGGATGCAACCGAGAACATCCTGCAGCGGGCTTTTATTCCTCTCGACGCGAACGGTTCGGCCGCGTCATTCTCGCCGCCGGACATGGCTCATATAGGCAACATAGGCCTATTGGAGGAACCGCTAACCGCTCTTTTCTGCTCGCAGAAATGCCCTGGCGATGTCATTCTCAAGCTGTATGACGTAGCAAGAGCGATGCGCGATGCGAGGGTGCCGGTGATTGGAGGATTCCAGTCGCCGATGGAAAAGGAGTGCTTGCGGCTGTTGTTGCGAGGTTCTCAGCCGATAGTCGTCTGCCCGGCACGCGGCATCGAGAACATGCGAATTCCCAGGGAGTGGCGCGAGCCTCTTGATCAGGGCCAGTTGCTGATTCTCTCTCCGTTTCCATCGACGCTGCGCCGGCCCACAACAGCGAGCGCCGCCCAGCGCAACGAGCTCGTCGCCTCCATCGCGAGTCGAGTCCTAATCGCCCACGCCGCCCCCAACAGCAAGACGAAGACCTTCGCCCGCCTCCTCGCCGAATCGGGCAAGCCACTGCTTACCTTGGACAGCACGACTAATGGGAACTTGGTGGAACTGGGAGCGATGGAGATAAGACCAGAGGAGGTGTGCGTGTACCTCTAGAGCGTGCCTGATGTCAGCCAGTGATACCTTTGTATACTTCTTTATCACGACGTGAATTCCTTTTCGGGTACTCCCGCCTGCCTCAATAGCCCGTAGAGCTCATCGATTCCCCAGCGCGCCCGATCCTCACGATAAGTAAATATTACGCGCTGTTTCGCCCTGGATAGTGCAACGAGAAAAGTTGATCGCCCCTCGACGGCATCTCGCTTGAAGCTCCACCAATTCTCGTCGTCCAGACCAAGGAAGATTATGGTGTCGTACTCTAACCCCTTGCTCTTGTGTACTGTCATCAAAGGCACTGAACTCATGCCTTCGAAGAAATCAAGGCACTCGGCCCAGTCTTTGCTCTCTCCAGCGCAGTCAGTCAAGTGGATAGTAAACGCCTCCACGGCGATCTCCAGTTGGTCGCTGGTGGCGTATTGAGGGTACACTGCCCGCAGCGTATCCAAGTCAAGGAAACTAGATAGGCTGTCCACTACCCTTTTGATATTGGCGTTATCTGGCTGTCGGGCCATCTCCCTTCGCAGAGTGCTGATGTAGGACGTCAAACCGTCTTGGGCTCTCGTCCGCGCGGCGTCGTCTTCGGGATCATAGGCCCTTAAGTTTGATAACGCCTGATTCACGGTGGACCATGATTGGGGTGCTCGCCTCTTGATAGCCAACTTTAGGATCGAAAGGGCCAAGGATGTAAAATCCTCGGAAAGTAGGTCTTGCAGCGTGGTGCGGCCTATCGCACGGCTTTCATTCCTTATTCGCAGGCCTTGTTCTTCGAACGTTTTCTTCAACCTTGCTTCGTAGTCATTAGCCTTCTGGCGCACTAAGAGTGCATAGTCTCGCGAATCGTTTTCCCTTGCCTCCATGTCATTTTGTAGCCACTCGGCAACATGCGTAGCTTCAGCCTGATCCCCCGAGAACCTCCAGATCTCTGCAGCAGTGCCTCGGATTTCTGTTGGGGCCTGCGACTCTGGCCTAGGTGCAGCAGGGTCAATAGCTCTTCCGACAATTGTCTGGAGGTGGACTAGTTCCGGTGAAGACCGGTAGTTGGTCAGCAGTGGAAACCGTTCCGCATGAAACCTTTCTTGGAATACTGTAAACCCATCTGACCGTGCGCCCGCCCATGCCATGATCCGTTGCTTGTTATCTCCAACTGCTGTTACGTCAGTGTTTGTTCCGTAGAAAATGGATTCAAGGAAGTCGTATTGAGCATATGTCGTGTCCTGAAACTCGTCGATTAGAACGTACGGATAGGTCGCAAGCAGAGCACGTCTAACCGCTGGATTCACCCGAAGGGCAAGTTCGGCCAACCGATTCAAGCAAGTGAATGTTAGAGACGATGGTTCTAACCCCAATCTCTCTTGCCACCAAAGTTCCATAACAAATTCCAGCCCGTTCTGTGCCCCCGGGCGATCGGGATTCAGTCTGAAGCTGCCTAGAGTGCGAGGTTCGAACGTCGTTCCGCTAAGTCCAAGTATTGCTGCCTGCCACTCAGGAGGCGCTTCCCTGAGGGCGGACTGCAGCAGAGCTTCGACTTGCGGTCTGTTCACCATGTCGATCTGATAAGACTGTGATGGACGCCATGCCTGCGGAAGCGCAGCCCTAAACCTGTCAACGAGGGATTTGGTAAAGGCATCAAACGTTAAGGATACAAACCGCCTCGCTTCTTCCGCAGTGCAACGCGCTTCTACGCGGCGTCTCAGATTAGTGGCTGCATCAACCTTGAAGCTAATGGCAAGGACTCGGTAGGGTGCGGGACATAGTCCTGTCTGTAACAGATAGGCGACACGCTGAGCGAGAAACTCTGTCTTGCCAGCCCCAGGCCCCGCAACGACTAGAGTGGAGCCCTCACGCCTTAGAGCTCGCCATGCATTTGGCTCAAGGTCTTCTATGTCTATTGGGCGCCATTCATCTTGGATCACTGGCGTCTGCAATTTACTCGTGCTCCTATCCTGCCGGGTGAAGGGCGGCACGTACCTTGTCTATGAGTGTTCGAAGTACATTGGGTGTGTTCTGTTGGATCGTATTGTCATCCATTTGGCTGAGAACACGTAGATGAGTGTCCGGCTTGCTTCGTCCGAGAAACAAGTACCTGTACCATGCTAGAGAACCTTCTGTTCCATCATATAGTGAAGTGTGCTCACTATCGTCTCCAAATACAGCCGTCTCCGCTCGTCGCTCGGCCTCCGGTCCTAGATCGGGACCTCGTCGACTAGGAGGAACAACACAGTAGTCTACCGGGAAGTGACTTAACATCATCAAGTCGAGGTCGAGTGGTTCGGAAAAGTAAACGTCGAAATATCTCAGGTGCTGTACCCACTCCTGAATCGACTCATCGAGGGGACGTCCGTCAAACGTGCTGAGGGCTTCCTCATCGCCGAGATCCGCTCCTTCTTCACCAAACAGCTCTCGGACAGTATGGCCCTGCATTAGCAGTTGACGACAGATGTACTTTAGGCGCCCCCATCCACCGCCAAGACGGCCGGCATCTAGGTCTAGCAAAGTAGCGTGTGGTATGTCCAAGCCTCGAAGGAGCTTCCAAAAGTGGTTTACATGCCGCCCCCCCAGAGGTACTACGGCTACAAATGAACGATCTATGTGAGCATTTAGAGCTGTCGCGATTCGAGGGATCACATTCTGTTCAGATGACCCTTCGCCAAGTATCACGAACTTTGCGAAGTAGAGCTCTGGATATGCTCGAACTGCCTCTCTAACAAACTTACTCTCATCCTCAGGTTCAGCAGGGAGTTCGATCGCCTTCACTAGTGATGTCCGAGTCTCAGAATCGAGTCGGAAGTAACGGACATCATCGGGGGGCACACGGCCAAGCAGGCTAGCCGAATGGCTTGCAATCAAAGCCTGCGCATGTTCAGACTCATTGGTGAGCCTCTGAACCTCGTGGACTATTCTGGATAAGTAGAAAGGTGCCAGATTGTTCTCGGGCTCCTCCACGGCCAGTACTGTAAGTGCTGGCAGTTGGAGACTGGCGGTCTCAAATCCTTGAACGCTCCCTATCCGGAGCTTGGATTCTAGGTCTAAGGTCGCCAATGTCATCGCGATATGGAACAGGGAACGTTGGCCGTCGCCGAGCTCCTCTAGTTCCAATGGGCGGCCTTCTTGCCCAGGTCTGAATGAAACTTGGACGCGCCCAATGAACTCCTCAAATCGTCGATTGAGGGGAGAGAACTCGGGGTTTGTTACGGCGTTTCCGTCCGAAAGGTTCGCCCATTTGTCCAAGACAGACTGGGTGACTGAGCTTACTCCTAGCTCATTTGCGAACGCGTCGCCTAACTCCACTGTGCCCCGAGCTACGGTTGTCTGGAGGTCTTCGCTCCATGTGATTGCTCTCCAAAGCCGCCCTCGCAGGAACGATGCAACTTCAGAAGAGCCATCTCGATTGGACGGCAAGTAGACCATTTGGATTCGACGTTGATCGGCCGATGACACTCGATGTCGTTCACTCTTGTCGTAGTAGTCGGAGAGAGAAGTTATGGCCCAATTGTCCTGATCGATACTACCTTCAATGGTGCCATCGTCTATCCACGTGGCTTCTAGAATCAGACGGCACTTCGGATTTCCCCCTTCGTCATCCACGACCATCTGATTGAAGAACTCCGGCACAGCAGAGAAGTCCCTAAGGCTTCCATCGTTGTCTGTTTCGCTGACCAGTTCCGGGAAGCCGAGTCTGACCTCAATTGAGAGTTGAACTCCGCTTTCTAATGCACTGTCACTATTGGTTACGTGGAAGTCCCCGCGTCGTATGCGACGCTGATTGGACGACACTCCGAACATCCGGATTAATGCCTGCATTGCAGCAGTCTTGCCAGTGCTATTGTCCCCGACAAATGCAGTCAGCCCGGTCGAAAGGTCAATCGATATTGGTTCAGGGCCGAAGCACTGGAAGTTAGTCAAGGTCACCGATTCGATCCTCATACACATCCCCTGTACAGTTGGGTTTGGACGCGGTAGTGGGGTTCTTCATTCCCGCCGCTCTTACTATGATGCCTTCAAGATCATATTGTGATCAGGCGTGCGAAGCGCAAGAAAGAATCCAGTGGCCACAGAGAAGTTACGTATGTGGAGCGGACAGATCCTTGCCACCGCGATAGGGCAACCACAGGCCCGATAGGGCTGAGTGAGAGCAACGGCATTAGTTCACACCGTTGCTATGACACTCCCCTGAACTCAGGCGAGCTTGCGGCAGATGCAATTGAGGCAGCGGACCGGTACCTGTTCTCGCCTACAATTCCACCTCCAAAACGAACGTTCGCAATGAAGCCAATGATCTGCCACTTCTTGAACTGAGACCTGAGAGGGCCCTAACCTTCGCAATGCGTCACACGACCTAGACGTTTCGGGGGCTTGGAACCTTTGCTCGTCTCCGCCACATTGGGGAACCCGCAAAGTCAATTGGCGCGATGACTAAGAATCAGCCCACCAATGACAGCAGCCGTTCCGACGACTTGACCGAGTTGAATGGGCTCATCCAGTAGCAGCCAGGCCGCATATCCACTGATTACCGGAACGAGGAAGAGCAGTGGCGCAATTCTGGTGGTATCGAGGTGTCGTTGTACCCAGTTCCATACGGACCATGCAACGAACACAGGCCCGACTATTACCCAGACCATAGCAAACCAGCCCGTCGAGGAAATCGCGGACCAGTCTTGCCCCAAGATTGAGTACATGGTTAGAGCAAGCACAGGCAGCGATGCCAATGTCGTGGCGTAGGTGATAAGTGTGAACGGAGGATACCGGTTGATCAAAGGGCGGTTGAGCAATAAGTATCCAGCGTAGAAGCCGGCAACTACTAAGGAGATAAGATCGCCCCATCCAAGTGACACGGAGGTACGAGCCGCAACGAAAGTGACAACCCCTGCCGATGCGAGTGCTAGGGCTGCCAATGAGACGGTATTTGGAAACCGGCGCTCAATCAAGCTGTTTAGGACGATGATCCACAGTGGGACCAACGCCAATAACAGTGACGCTGAGAAGGCGCTGGTGAGGTGAAGTCCAACACTGAACCCGAAGACATACCCACAAAACCCAACGACTGCGACTATCAAAAGGCGGAGACGATCCCCTGGTTCAATTGCGCGGATGCCGCCAGTCGCCAATAGGACGAACCAACCTACAGCAACCATCCCACTGAACCGGACGAAGTTGAAAGAACCGACGTCAAATTGATTGAGCGCGTGCTTTGCCAGCACAAAATTGATGCTCCAGGCAAATACCACGAAGCAGGCAACGATCCACGCAGCAATGTGGGTACGCTTCATGGTTCTGACCACAACCGTTTTCGTTATAGTCATTACGTTGCCCCCTATATTCGTGCTTGAGAGCCATGCAGCGAGAAGCTCCGGTCTGCGCTGGACTGTAGTGGCTTAACCTAAGAGGAAAGCGCCGCGAGAAACTATCCGATTTTTGCGTTCTAGCTCGTGTAAGGCGTGGCGCTTAGTTCGAGTTCTCAAATTGATCCCCAAGCACCTTTTGCCTCCGAAGAGAGTATCGACTAGCACTTCAGACGGTCCTGGGGGTCCCCTATTGCTGGTCGCAGTGTCTCAATTACCCCTCCCAATCCTCATCTCCCGCCCCCTGATATTGTCCGCCGAATGCGGAAACTGCTATTTTTGAATGCTCGCGATAAAGGAGAAAAACAGTGAGTACTAACCAGTATTGGTGGCCGGATCAGTTGAGCCTCAAGCCCCTCCGCCAGGAGTCGCCCGTGTCAGATCCGATGGGAGATGACTTCGATTATGCGGAGGAATTGAAGTCCCTGGACGTCGATGCGCTGAAACGCGACATTGAGCAGGTGATGACGACGTCGCAGGACTGGTGGCCGGCGGACTACGGCCACTACGGGCCGCTTTTCATCCGAATGAGTTGGCACGCGGCGGGCACCTACCGCATCAGCGACGGACGCGGCGGGGGCGGCTCCGGCTACCAGCGCCTCGCGCCCCTCAACAGTTGGCCGGACAACGCCAGCCTGGACAAGGCGCGCCGCCTCCTCTGGCCGATCAAACAGAAGTACGGGCAAAAAATCTCGTGGGCGGATTTGATTATCTTCGCCGGAAACTGTGCCCTGGAATCGATGGGCTTCAAGACCATGGGGTTCGCATTCGGGCGAACGGACGCCTGGGAGGCGGATGAAACCTATTGGGGGCCGGAGGGAACGTGGCTTGGCGACGAGCGTCACAGCGACGACGGTACGCTGCAGGAGCCGCTGGGCGCAGACCACATGGGACTGATCTATGTGAACCCCGAGGGGCCGGGCGGCAACCCGGACCCCCTTGAAGCCGCAAGCTTCATCCGACAGACCTTCGCTCGCATGGCTATGAACGACGAAGAGACGGTTGCACTCATCGCCGGCGGCCACACCTTCGGTAAGGCGCATGGCGCAGTCGCGGAGGAGCACGTCGGGCCTGACCCGGAGGCCGCCACCATTGAAGATCAGGGCTTCGGCTGGAAGAACAGTCATGGCAGCGGCAAGGGTGTCGATTCGTTCACCAGCGGACTGGAGGGCGCATGGACCACCAACCCCGTCGCGTGGGACAACAACTTCCTTGAGAACCTGCACAACTACGAATGGGAACTGACCACCAGCCCGGCGGGCAAGTCGCAGTTCACGCCCAAGGACGCTGCAGCCGTCGCCACCGTGCCGGATGCACATGATTCGTCACGAACACACGCGCCGATGATGCTGGCGACGGATCTCTCTCTGACGGCAGACCCGGACTATGCGCGCATTTCCCGGCGCTTCCTCGAGAACCCAGCAGAGCTTGAGGACGCCTTCGCAAGGGCATGGTTCAAGCTGATTCATCGTGACATGGGGCCGAAGAGTCGCTATCTCGGCCCGCTGGTTCCCACCGAGCCGCTGGTGTGGCAAGACCCCGTGCCTGCCGTCGACCACCAGTTGATCGGGGAACAGGAGATTGCAGACCTCAAAGCGCGAATTCTCGCCTCAGGGTTGACTGTGTCCCAGCTGGTCTCAACGGCGTGGGCGTCTGCGGCGACGTTCCGTGGCACGGACAAGCGCGGTGGCGCAAACGGTGCGCGCATCCGCCTGGCCCCTCAGAAGGACTGGGAGGTCAACAATCCCGCCGAGTTGGCCGGCGTGTTGGAGACACTGGAGCAGATTCGCGCTGAATTCAACGGTGCGCAGACCGGTGGCAAGAGCGTCTCTCTTGCGGACTTGGTAGTCCTCGCCGGATGCGCAGGTGTCGAGCAGGCGGCTCGCAATGCGAGGCATGAGACCAGGGTGCCGTTCACGCCGGGCCGCACCGACGCAACACAGGAATGGACGGACGGCGATTCCTTCGCCGTGCTCGAGCCCACGTTTGACGGATTTCGCAACTACCTGCAGCCGGGACGCAGTGAAACGGCGGAGGAACTGCTGGTGGAGCGGGCCTACATGCTGACGCTGACACCTCCCGAGATGACGGCATTGGTTGGCGGCCTCCGTGTCCTCAATGCCAACACCGGCCAATCGCAGAACGGAGTCTTCACGGGCACGCCGGAATCGTTGACCAACGACTTTTTCGTCAACCTGCTCGACATGGACACTGAATGGCAGGCGTCTGCGGCGGACGGAGTCTATGAGGGGCGTGACCGACAGACGGGCGACCTCAAGTGGACGGCAACGAGGGTCGATCTCGCCTTCGGTTCCAATTCCGAACTCCGCACCATCTGCGAGGTGTACGGCAGTGATGATGGCCGCGAGAAGCTTGTGACAGATTTCGTTGCCGCGTGGGACAAGGTGATGAACCTGGATCGCTTCGACATTGCCGCCGGAATCTGAGTGGAGCACCGCTGGGAGGTTGTGAATGACAAGCGACAGGGCGAGAACCGAACGCCTGCAGCGAATCCATGGCGTGAAGGACTACGCGGAACTCAGGAGCGAGTACGACAACTGGGCGTCGGAGTATGACGCCGATCTGGAGGCGCTGGGTTTCAGGTCGCCGAGGGCAGCGGCTGAGCTGCTGGACAAGTACGTGCCCGATAAGGGAGTCCAGGTGCTCGACGCCGGGGCCGGCACGGGCATGGTCGGCGTGGAGCTGGCCCGCCGCGGCTTCACCCGCATCACGGCGCTGGATATGTCGACGGGGATGCTTGAGACTGCGAAAGAGAAGGGTGTCTACGAGGACTTCGTCATCGGTGAGCTTGGCAAAGACTTGCCCCTCGAGACCGACGCCTTCGCTGGCACAACGTGTGTTGGAGTGTTCACCTACGCCCACGCTCTGCCGGATTCACTGGATGAACTAATCCGCGTCACGAAGCCGGGCGGTGCGGTGGTGTTCTCAATACGGACTGACTACTACACGGAGGCCGGATTCGACGTGAAGCAAGCCGCGCTGGAAGCGGATGGCAAGTGGCGCCTGTTTGAGAGGAGTGACCCCTTCCGGCCGATGCCCAACGGCGAGCCGGATGTCTGGCACGAGATGTGGGCGTACGAGGTTAGCTAGACGCCCTGCACAAGCACCATGTTGATGTTGGATGACCTGGTGCGGATATCATCAAGCGCATGGTTCTCGGCTGAGTTCAGCCATGCGCGCGCCTTCTCCATGCTCTCGAATTCCACAATGGCGAGACGCGTCGGCGTCCAGGAGCCCTGGATAATCTCAATCTCCCCCCCACGCTCAATGAACGTGCCGCCATAGGATTCGATAGCGGGCGTCATCTTTTCGCGAAACTCCGCGTAGAGAGTTTCATCCGTAACCTCAACGTCGGTGATCAAATAGGCGGACATATCCTCATCCCTCCTTACACGCCGTCGACGAGCACTATATTGATGTTGGAAGACCTGGTGCGAATATCATTGAGCGCTTTGAACTCTGGCGACGCCAGGAATGACCGAATCCGCTCCATACTGTCGAATTCCATGATGGCAATGCGCTTGGGCGCCCAGGCG
Source organism: Dehalococcoidia bacterium (assembly GCA_009841045.1). Taxonomy (GTDB): domain Bacteria; phylum Chloroflexota; class Dehalococcoidia; order UBA6926; family UBA6926; genus VXMO01. Next base: position 75,774 of record VXMO01000010.1, on the reverse strand, counting down.
CCCTCATTGACCTCAATCTCGCCGCCACGCGCTACAAATCTGCCGCCATGGGATTCAATCACAGGCGTCACCTGTTCACGAAACTGCGCGTAGAGACTTTCATCCGTAATCTCAACATCCGTTATCAAATAGGCAGACATGTCTGTTTCCTCCTTGCCCGGAAACTGGTCGGCGCTGGGCGAAGAACACTGTTCTGAGTTGTAACACATTGCGGCACGCGAATGCACTCACTGCTATAATCAACGTGCAGCGTCGGTTCGTTGCCCGCGCCACGCGGGATAGTCGAGCAAGGCGCTGCGTTTGTTGCGCCCAAAGGGTAAGCCACATAGAGGGGTAGGAGTCTATGACGACAGATACAGTTGCTCGCGTGCCTGTGACGGTTACCGTCAACGGCGCCGAATACACGGCAGAGGTCCCGCCGCGGCGAACACTCGTCGATTTCATTCGATATGACCTCGGCCTCACGGGTACCAAGGAAGCCTGCAGCGTGGGGGTCTGCGGCATCTGCACCGTGGAGATGGACGGCGTGATCGTCTCCTCCTGCATCCTCCTTGCCGTCCAGGCCAACGGCTCCGAAATCACGACGATCGAGGGCGTGGCGGACGGCGACAAGCTGCACCCGCTGCAAGAGGCCTTCATGAACTACGGCGGCTTCCAGTGCGGCATCTGCACGCCGGGCCAGATCATGGCCTCGCGCGCCCTGCTCGAGCAGAATCCCGATCCCACTGAGGACGAGATCAAGAACTGGATGATGGGCAACCTGTGCCGCTGCACGGGCTACTACAAGATCATTGAGTCGATTCAGAAGGCCGGCGAAGTGATCCGGCTGGGCAACTAGGGGAGGGTGAAATGAGAGACTTTCAATTCCACACCCCCTCCACGCTGGCGGAGGCCCACAGCCTGCTGAGCGACTACGGCGAGGAGGCGCGCGTCATCTCCGGCGGCACCGGCCTCATCAACATGATGAAGCAGGACCTCATCTACGTTGACCACCTCGTCAGCCTCCAGAACGTCGACGGCCTCAACTACATCCGATCGACGGGCGAGGGTCTGCAGATTGGCGGTCGCACGACACAGCAGGAGATGGCAACGTCCAGCGTCGTGCATGAGAACAATCCGCTTCTGACCGAGACCTACGGAGAAGTCGCGACGGTTCGTGTGCGCAACGCGGCGACCGTTGGCGGCGGTGTCGCCCACGGCGACCCGGCGCAGGACCCGCCCCCCACGCTCCTTGTTCTTGACGCCAGCGTCCATGTCGCCTCCAAGGACGGAGAGCGCACGGTCAAGGTTCGTGACGGCTGGTTTGTCGATTACTACACGACGGGCGTCGAAGAGGGTGAGATTGTCACGGGCATCACCGTCCCCGCCGCTCCCGCCAATGCCAAGACCACGTACATCAAATTCCTGCCCCGCACGGCGGACGATTATCCGACAGTCGCGATCTCCGCGCTCGGCGTCGTTGACGGCGGCGTCGTCACGGACGTGCGCGTCGGGCTTGGCGCAGTCAACTCGACTGCCGTCTACGCGGACACCGTCGCGGGCGTGCTCGTGGGCAAGGAGCCGACGGCGGACCTCGTGCGAGAGGCCGCCGAGACGGTACGCGATCTCTGCGCCCCGACGCCTGATTTCCGTGGCTCCGCGGAGTACAAGACGGACATGGCCGTGGTGTTCACCCGCCGCGCGCTCACCCGCGTTCTGGGGCTTGAGTAGCAGCCGGCTATCACCGGCGAAAGGATAGTCACAGCGAATGAAGATCGAACAGGAATCTAAGGTTGGGGCGTCGCGAGAACGCGTGTGGAGCCTCCTGGAGGATGTGCCGCGCGCCGCGTCGCTGATCCCGGGCGTGAGCGATGTCGTCGAGACAGGTCCGAATACCTATTCCGGCAAGATGGAAACACGTGTCGGCCCGATGAAGATCAGCCTTGACGGTGAGCTGACCACGACCCAGAATCCCGAGGACTACACGTGGCGCATTGAGGGGAACGCGAAGGCCCTCGCCGGCGGCGGACTGCGGGTCATTGTGGACGCCGCGATTGCCGAGGGTGGCGCGGACAGCTCCACGCTGACTGTCGCGACGGACATCCAGTTCATGGGCAAGTTGGGCACCATGGGACAGCCGTTCATCCGCTCCAAGGCCAACTCCCAGATGAAGGATTTCATCAAGAACCTGGAGAAGGAACTCAAGCAGTAGTCTTCAACGTCACACTGCCGCTTGGCGAATGCTGAGAAAGCCCGCTCTCACAACCGTGAGAGCGGGCTTCTTGTTTGGGAATGTGGACACTCATGTAAGCTATAGCCGGAGGCGACCATGAGCACAAACAGCGATGGACAGTCCCTTATCACCGATGCGATGCGAGCATGGGTTGGATCAGAAGCGCCGCCGCTCACGTCTCCGCCCATCTCTGAGAGCGATATCCGCCGCGCCGCCATCTCCATCTATTGGCCGGAAGTGCCACCCCGAATCTATTGGGACGCCGAGCACGCCGAGCAGACCCGCTGGGGTGGCATCATCGCGCCGGAGGAGTTCAACCCCTTCGCGTGGATGATTGGCCGCGCCCACGTCGGCCCGCAGCCGGATCGACTCGATGATGCCCAGACATCTCTGGAGGACGCCCGCAACCTGAGGCCTCCCGGCGCTCCCCCGAATTTCCTGTTTGGGGGCGTCGACACCGTCTATCACGAACGGATGCGGCCCGGTGACGTGGTTACAAGCGTTATCACCGCGACGGACCTCTACGAACGCTCCGGCCGCCTCGGCCCCATGCTCTTCTACATCACCGAGGAGACCTGGACAAAGCAGACCGGTGACGTGGTAAAGACGACCCGCACGACGAACATCGCGTGGTAGCCGAAACGGAGACAGCGACATGACGACTGAAACGCAGACGCCTTACTGGGACGACGTTGAGGTTGGGCAGGAACTGCCGCCGTTCGAGCGCGTGACGGACCTGATGAACTGGAATCGCTGGGCGGCTACCTACGACGAGTTTGTGCCGTACCACATGGATGACGAGGGCGCGAAGGAGAACGGCCAGCCTGCCGTCATCGGCCAGGGGCGCATCCGCGTCTCCTACCTGCACACATTGGTGCGCAAGTGGATCGGCGACGAGGGGGCCATCCTGACGCTCAATGCCCAGCTACGCGGCATCAACTTCAAGAACGACGTCTTGACGTGCACGGGTCACGTGACGGACAAGCGCGTCGACGACGATGGCCGCCACGTCGTCGACCTTGAAATGCTGATCACCAACCAGAACGGCGAGCGCGTCACGCCCGGCGCCGCCACGGTGGAACTGCCCATACGCGCCTCCTGACTGCGGCCGGGAGCTACTAAGGAGTAGGGCTCGGTCTTGAACACAAATATCCCCCAACTGAGCTATAGCGCGCAGTCCTTGCGCGATGATGTCTTCGGCGGCGTTACCGCCGCGGTGGTCGGACTGCCCATATCGCTGGCCTTTGGAGTCGCGTCCGGTCTTGGGCCGCTTGCCGGCATCTACGGAGCCGTGGCGGTGGGCTTCTTCGCTGCGGTCTTTGGAGGAACGCGGGGACAGATTTCCGGCCCCACCGGCCCCATGACTGTGGTGATGGCAGCGGTCGTGACCGTCTACTCGGATAGCCTCAGTCATGCCTTCACCATCGTTGTCATGGCCGGCATCATCCAGATCCTACTGGGAGTGTCCCGAATTGGCCGGTTGGTGGCCTTCACGCCCTATTCGGTGATTTCCGGGTTCATGTCCGGTATCGGTCTGATCATCATCATCATGCAGGTAATGCCCTTTCTGGGCGCGGAGGCCGCGACGGGAGGACCGACGGGCGCGATTCGAGTCATTCCGGACGCGATCGCCGGACTGAACGTACATGCCTTGATCATCGCCGCTGCCACCCTGAGCGTGAACGTGCTCTGGCCGTCTACGTTGGGCAAGTGGGTGCCCGCTACCCTGGCGGCGCTCACGGCCGGAACCGTGTTGGGCGTCTTCTTGCTGACCGATGCGCCGATCATCGGCGCGATTCCCGTCGGCATTCCAGAGTTGCGCTTGCCTGACGTTCCCCCCGGATTCCTCATTGAAGCCGTCACGCCGGCCTTGACCATCGCCTTGCTGGGGTCGATAGACAGCCTGCTGACGTCCCTGATTGCGGACTCCATAACCCATGGCCGCCACAACCCCAACCGGGAACTTGTCAGTCAAGGGATCGGCAACACCGTCGCCGGGTTGTTCTGGGGGCTGCCGGGAGCAGGCAACACGCTGGCCACGCTGGTCAACATTCGAGGAGGCGGGAGAACCCTCGTCGCAGGCTCACTGAGCGCGCTTATCCTGCTGGCGCTGATTCTGGGGCTGGGCAGGTACGCAGAATCCATCCCTCTGGCGGTTCTGGCGGGCATCCTGATGAAGGTCGGCTGGGACATCATTGACTGGCGTTTCATCACTCGCGCCCACCGCGTCAAGCGAGAATATCTGGTGGTCATGCTGATCACCTTTGGCCTCACGGTGTTCCTTGACCTGGTCACTGCCGTAGCAATCGGACTCATAGCGGCCGGCATGGCCGGCGCGCGGCAATTTGAGCGGCTGGAGATGGACCACGTCATCTCCACACCCCTGCTCGACCGGCATTTCCTCTACGGGGGCAGCACCGATGTTGGCGACGAGTTCTCAGCGAGGATGGGCCTGGTTTCCCTGCAGGGGACGTTCACGGTTGCGTCCTCGAATCACCTGGTGAATGCGCTCAGCGTCGATATAAAGGAACACGAGGGAGTGATTCTGGACTTCACCGGAACCGTATTGATGGATGACAGCGCCGCGCTGGTCATTGAGCGGCTTATCGGCCTGGAAACGGAATCAGGACTCTTCTACATCATCATGGGGCTGCGTGGCGGGCCTGCCGCCACCCTGAGATCGCTGAATGTCCTGGCCAATGTTCCTGAAGACCACTTCGTGTCTGACATGGAAAGCGCCAGGAAACTGGCAGTTCGCATCCTGGACGGGGAATAATGCGGATCAATGCCATCCTTAGAGATTTAGTTCCGCCGCCAGCGTCTTGGCGTTTGCCCCCGCGATGAGCCTGCCGTCGATGACGGCCACCGGACGCCGCCAATAGCGCGGCTCCTCGACGAGCAGGTCCAGCATCTGTTCCTCGCTCAACGAGGCCGGATCGATGCCCGCCTTCTTGAGAGCCTGCGAACGCGGATTGAACAGCGCGCTGGCCGGTTCCCCGTTCAGAAGCTCGACGATCTCATCCTTGCTGAACCGGTCCTTGAAGAAGTCACGCTCAGCAAACTCATGCCCTGCCTGCGAAAGCGCCGCCTTCGCCGTCTTGCACGTGTTTCAAGTCGTCCAGTGATAGAACTCAATGTTTGGCATGGAAGCGTTTTCCTCTCGTTGTCGTGTGATTGTATACGCCTGCCGCTATGATGCTGGCTCGTATGCGGGTGTCAAATGCCATTGGATGATGCCGCTCTCATATGTGTGGCACCCAATAGTTGTGAAAGCTGTGCGACGGGCGCCCGGAGCAAACAGCGGAATGCCGTCGCCAAGGAGCAGTGGAAAGACCGTTAGAATCACCTCATCGATTAGTTCCGCGTTCAGCAAGATTGCGTTGATCTGGCCTCCGCCAACCAGCCAAATGTCTCCGCCGGCCTCTTCCTTGAGGCGTCGAGTAAAGTCGACCACGTCGCTGGTGATGAAGCGGACACGCGCCGTGTCAGCCAGGGCGGAGTTCCGGGTGAAGACATAGTTGGTCTTATCCGGGTAGGGGAACTCATCCACGGTCTGCGAGATCTCGTAGGTGGCGCGCCCCATCAGCGTGGTATCGATGGAGCCGTAGAAATCCCCGTAACCGTAATCGCTGTCAACGCCTGCCGCATCCAGCCAATCAATCTCACCGTTCGGCCCCGCGATATATCCGTCCAGGCTCATCGCCGAATAGAGTATGAGCTTGCGCAACTTGGACATCCTGTCGCATCCAAGTCAAGGGCCAGTCTTGTTCAATATTGGCCAGACGCCCTCAACCATCTTGTGATCGCGCAAGAGTTGCATCTCGACATGTTCGATGCGTTCTTCTGGCCAGAATCCGTAGTAAAACCAAACCGCTCTACCGCTGGGTGTGATGCCAGTTTTTTCGGGATCGGACAAGTGATCTTCTAGCCTGCGATGTAAGTTCGTGGTCTTTCCCACATAGAGAACGATTTCGTCAATGCTTGCCAGTGCATAGCAGCCCGACTCCTCGGGTACAAAGCGCAAATGATTCAGGCGGAATGCCACCCGATCAGTCATTTCTGAGGTCAGTGCTCTAAGAATCATACCCGAATCTCGCGGTTTCGAGCCTTCGCGAGACCTTGTCTGAAGGCTTCAATGTAAACCCGCGCATTAGCTCTGTTCAGAGCACTGGCCCTTCCTCCACCGGACAGCCACCAATCAGGGCTTGCTATAGCCGCCGCCTCATCAGGTAACTCGTCGAGCCCTTGTTGAATCGTCTTTGTTATGGAATCGACAGTAAAGTTATCTGTGCTTGAGTAGAGCACGTTGAAAACCCATCTCGAAATGCCAAAGCCCCAAAATAGGCCGTTGCTCTTGTAGATTACAGTGTCATCTCTATTTCGACCATCGACGAAGAGTTTGTCGATGGCAATCCACAAGTTCAATAGAATGTTCCCTTGGACGTCCGCGGAGGTTTCGTTGCCTTCAAGTGGATTGCCTGAGGTCAACACCTGATCTTGTATGATCTTCACAATTGAGGATTGCTTGATCTTATTGCGGCCACCTTCTGGATCGTTGGCCATCTGTATACGGCCCTTCATAGGGGATTTTCGATGAGTATTGAGCTTTGTGACAATTTGCAGAGCCCGTTGATCCCGTCCTGTGTGCACTCGATGCTGAAGCCAATGTGGAATGTATGGGAGTTTCTCCACCCGATTCATGTCTTCGAATCTAGCGGCTATTTGTTGCTGTAGCGACTGATCAACAGGAACCTGTGTTGTATTCACTACAAAGAAATGGTACATCTGGTGGGCCTCATCGAGGCCAGTGGCAATAGTTACAGGGAGCCGAAATGATCGAAGGTCATTGTCCGTCCTGCTCGCTCGGCGAAGCCCCTCAATTCGATGCTGGCCATCGACAACATTAAATGGGCAAACATTCTTTGTATCAAAGGAAATCACTCCCTTATCTTCGTTATACCTTACCTTACCTTCGGTAGCCAAGAAGACTGTGGTTGGAAGATTCGCATAGCCGTGCTCGTGCGCCTCCCTCAAGTAGCGGTCGAGTGCACCGACACGGCGTTCGTTCAAGATCCTCTGGTAGCCTTTGCTTGCGCCGGGCGTGGCATCCAGCTTGTCTACTTCGTAGAAACCTTCCTCATCCAAGTCCCGTGGGGTCAGGTAAGTGAGATAGAGTTTGAGATTCCCTTGAATGATCTCGACGGCTGGACGCGAAATTCGCACAATATTCCCCCGATATAACTATTGCTCAAGCCATTTTACTAGCTCTCCTCTTACGGCAATACCCCCTCCGCCGCTAGCGCCTCTATTTCTGCGGAGGTGAGGCCGAGCGCCTCTCACTTCAGTTAACTGTACTGGGCGTAATCCTTATACGATTGCCAGTTACTGTGATGATGGCGCGCTCCTCTAACTGAGTGCTGTAGCGTGTAATGATTTCTGTCATCAACTCGATTCGCCGCTCTGATGGGACATCAGGCAGGCGGACCAGTCCCGCATGAGCCACTCCGTGGAGGAAAATCAGTTCACCAAAATCAGTGTCAATAGTGATGAAGACTCGATTTTGAGTTGCCGCAAGTTCCAGGAGTGCCTGGTCTCCCGGGTCTGGATTGACTTGAATCGCTTCAAAGACATCGTGCCCTTCGGAGCGTAACCACTCAGCTAATCGCCGACCGGCACACCGATCAACGAGAAACCTCACGACCCTGCAACAGAAACCGCTGAGAGGCTGTCACCTGCTATCACCGCGTGGGCGTAGGCTGTGCAAGCCCGGATGTCGTCAGGCTCAAGTCCCGGATAATCATCCAGGATGCTCTCCACGGACTCCCCTTGACTTAGCAGGCTCAAAATCAACTCTACGGAGATACGCATGTCGCGAATGATTGGCTTGCCGCCAAAGACATCGGGACGCGCTGTAATCCGTTTGAGCAACTCGTCACTGGTATTCATAACAAGAGTATAGGGCACTCGGCTAAGCCCACAGTTCACCTCTATCTCAAAACCCCCTCCGCCGTTAGCGCCTCTATCTCTGCGGAGGTCAGCCCGAGAAGCTGCTTGAAGACGCGATCATTGTCCTGGCCGAGGCCGGGCGTGGAGTCCGTCGCCCAGCCGGGCGTCGCGCTCAGGTGCAGTGAAACGCCGGGGTGCTGCATCGTGCCCCACCAGTCCGGGTCGTGGTGCGCTGTCACGATGGTCCCGCGATGCTGCAGCTGCGGATCGGCAAGCAGGCCCAGCGGGTTCTGCACCGCGCCGCACGGCACGCCGACGGCCTGCAGCGCAACCTGCACCTGTCCCGCCCACCGTTCCGAGGTCCACCCGCTCAGGCGCTCATCCAGTTCGGCGCGGTTGGCGAGCCGATTCTCCTGCGTCGCGAACTTGCCGTCATTCGCCCACGTCGGCTCGTCCATCACCGCAACCAGCTTGCCCCACTGCTCATCGTTCTCGACCGCGATAGAAACCCACGCGTCGTGACCCAAACAGGGATACACGCCGTGCGGAGCGTAGATGTCACTCGCGTTGCCGCGCGGCTGCGGGCTTTCACCGTTGATCAGGTAGCGCAGCATCTCCGGCCCCAGCAGTGCCGCCAGCCCCTCAACGTGGGAACTCTCGATGTGCTGCCCCTCGCCGGTCCGGTCGCGGTGCTCCAGCGCCATCATCACGGCCATCGCCGCCTGCGCGCCGAGCGTGAAGTCGGAATACGCATTCTTGGGGCGCGTATCGATATCGCTCTCAGGATGCCCCCACATGTATGACAGCCCGCCGAAGGCCATCAGCAGTTGCCCGAAAGCAGGTCGGTCTCGCATCGGACCATCCATACCGTACCCGGACATAGATGCCATAATCACATTCGGGCGAACCTTGCGCAGCTCCTCGTAGGAAAGCCCCATGCGCTCCATGACGGTGGGGCGGAAGTTCTCAACAACGACATCCGACTGTGCGACGATGCCCTTGATGAGTTCCTGCCCCTTCTTTGAGCGCATGTCGATGGTCACGCACTGCTTGTTGCGGTTCAGTTCCGGGTAGTTCGGCTGCATCGGCATCCTGAAAGCCGGCAGGTCCTCCGACTCTATCCGAATGACCTCCGCGCCATGGAATCCCAGCAGCATCGTGCCAAAGGGCCCGGCAAACACACGGCTCAGGTCGGCAATGCGAATGCCTTCAAGCGGCTGCTTGCGCCGGTCGTGCCGCCGCGCAACGTATTTGGTCGGATCGGGCGGCGTTGACGATAGCCCCTCGATCATCTTGCGCAGTTCATCGCCATGCTCATCGATGCGTGGAGCAGGGCGATGAATCGCCCACGGCGTCCCCTTGAACCGGTACGGCGGGCCGGGCGCGCGGTAGTCGCCGACAACAGGGTGGCTCGCATCGACAATGAACTGGCGGGTTACGGTATGCGGGTGCTCAACGAACTCCGCCATGGTGGACAGGCGCGCCATCGGCACGTCATGGATGGCGGCGCTTTCCTCGATCTCCGCAGCCGTCAACTTGCCCATGAACTCTCTCATGCGGACGTCGATGATGTCGTAGTTGTCGCGGCGGAAATTCGTGTCGTCCCAGGCCTCGTCGTCGAACGTGGAGTCCTGCATCCAGCCCGTGACCAGGCCGCGGAACTGCGCGTTCGTGGACGGGAAAAACTGAATGACGCCGTCCGCGCAGTGATAGATACTGCCGATGCCGGTAGATGCCTTGCCGGGGCGGCGAAACACCTCATTCCGCAGCCCGACGCGGGAGATGCTGCCGCTCACCAGCTGCCAGACACCGATGTCTTGCTGTGAAACGTCCACGTGCTGCCCGCGCGTCGACCAACGTCGCTCCCGCAGCGCCAGCAGGATGCCGTACACAAGGTGCATGGAGCCGATGCGGGCGGTGGCCTCTCCGGGCACCATCGCCGGCGCGCGCTCATCGTCGCCGTAGACCCATGGATCCCCCGCCAGTGACTGGATGATCAATTCCGTCGATGCGTAATTCGCAAACGGCCCCGTCTGGCCGAACGGCGTCAGCGAACCGTAGACGAGTTCGGGGTTGATATCTGCAAGGTTCTCGTAGCCCAAGCCGCGCTCTGGAAGATACCCGGGTTCATGCGACTCGATTAGCACGTCAGCCCATGAGGCAAGGCGGCGAACGGACTCCTGCCCATCTGGCGTATCGAGATCAAGAACCACGGAGCGCTTGCTGATGTTGTGGTCGAGAAACGTCAGGCTGCGGTCAGGATCGTCAACATCGTTGGCAAACGGGCCGATACCTCGCGCCCCGACCCCGCCGGGCGGCTCAACGAGCACAGCGTCCGCGCCCATGTCTGCAAGCAGCCGCCCCGCCATCGCCGCCGCGCCCGTCCCGCCTCCAAGCTCAACGACCTTCAGGTGCCCAAGCGCCGTGTTCTCGCTATTTGTCGTAGTCATGGCGCTCACTGTGCCACCATTCCCTCGATTCACGCAACGCTACGACAGCGTGGGGACGGAGAGGGCACAATCCAATACCCCCGCGTACACTACTGGAGTCATGCAGCAACCCCCCTTAGAGTTCTCCCACCACGCAGTCACAAGAATGAACCTGCGAAAGATACCCAGAGAATGGGTGGAGAGAGTGATCGCGCAGCCCGTTTCAAGGGTTCAGGATCCCGAAGATCCCGTGGTGGAACTCTTCTTGTGTCCTATCCCCGAGTTCGGCGATCGGGTTCTATTGGTGGCAGTTAATACGCGTCTTGTACCATGGCGAGTGGTAACAGTATTCTTTGACCATAGGATGAGAGGCCAGCTATGAAGCTCGAAGTTGATAAAGACGCCGACGCCCTCTACCTCTACCTTGACGATTCGGAGATTGTCATGACGGAGCAAGTCGCGCCGGGCATCATCCTGGACTACAATCAGGCCCATGACGTTGTTGGAATCGAGTTGCTGCATCTGTCAAAGCGGTCATCAACTATTGACCTCTCTCAAGTCCAATTCCAGACCGCCTGACTCTCCATCTCCCGCGCTCAGTGATCAGGGTCAATGTTCCGGGGAGTCTTGACCGTCAGAGTCCGTAAGTTTCCGCTCGTACTTGAACTCCACCGTGTCGTTGACGTCATCTAGCGTGCGCCTGGCCGACTTGACGTAACCGAGGCGCTCATAGAGCCGATGGGCGTCTGCGAAACGCGTGTCGGACCAGAGCTCGATCCGCCAGGCTCCGTGATCCCGAGCCCACTCGACAGCCGTCTCGACGAGCCGGCGGCCCAAGCCCTGTCCGCGCAGGTGAGCGTCGAGATAGAGGCGGTGCAGCTCGACGGTCGGTCCGTCAATCCGATTGGCCGCGATCGAACCGACGACCGTACCGGACTCGTCGCGCATGATCCACATCGCGCCGATCGGCGCGCGGTAAGGAAAGGCGTGCTCCTGGGTCAGCAGATCCCGGAGCTCATCCTCGGGGTCCCAGATAAAGCCGTATTCGTCGTAGACTCGGTGGATCAGTTCGATGACGTCCGGGCAGGCGTCGTGGCCTGCCGGTTCAATCGGAAAAGTCATGGCGCTCACTGTGCCACACGACGTAGCGCGTGGGCAACGGATACTCCCGCGGGCTAAGGTTGCGTGCGACTAAGAAACCAGAAACGGATAGAACCAAGCCCCCGAGAGTGTCAGGCTGTTGGTGCAAGAGGATGACAGTTGGAAAGGGATCTTTCTATGGACAAGCTGCCGAAGGACCTGTCACCGCAAGAGCTCGCCGTGTGGCTCAACGAGCGCATCGATGACGGGACGCTCATGGACAACCTGAAGATGCGAATTCGAGAAGCGGGGCCGGAGCGCGTCATCGTGGAAGCCCCGGTTAGTGATGGCGTGTACGCGCTGTTGCCGTTCGTTCACGCCGGGGTCATGGTGTCTCTTGCAGACAGCGCGGCGACGTGGGCGACACTGGCTGCCTATCGCGGCGAGCTTGATGAGGATGAAATACCCGTGGCAGTTTCAGTCTCCAGCCAAATCGTCGGGAACACCCAGGAGGGCACCCTGGTAGCTGAGTCCACCGTTACGCATCCGGGCAGAACCCTGATGGTGGCCTCCACGAGAGTTACCGACGACAACGGCAGGTTGCTCGCGCTGGTCAACTCCACGCACTTCGTCCGTCCACGCTAGCCAAACATTCCTGCCATGGCTGGCGTATCCTTGCTGGGTACTCACAGAAGTCATCAAGGCGGACACGTATGGCAAGCGAGGCGCTGCTGGCGGCGCGGGAGTTGCTCGGACGGACATCCGAACCGGAATCCCGTCCGCCCATCACGTTTGATGAGATCGCCCGCTACGCCTACGCCGTCGATGACGTGCGACCTTCATACGTCGACGCGGAGCGCGCCAAAGGCGGCCCCTACGGCGGCATCGTCGCCCCGCCGCTCTTCACCGGGTTCACCAGCTTCCCGCCAACCTCCATCGCAGACCTGCGCCCTGACGGCCTGCCGGATACGCGCAATGACCCTCTCCAACTCCGCATCCCCGGCGCGCAGTCACGTTACACGGGCACGGACGTGACGTTCATTGAACCCATCAGGCCCGGCGATGTTCTCACGCGCCAATCGACGGTCACGGACGTTGAGGAGAAGCAGGGACGCTCAGGCGCGATGATCTTCACCACCAAGGAGATGACCATCACGAACCAGCACGGTCGCACAGTGATGATTGACCGCACCACGACGGCCACTGTACCCCAGCCGTCGTCATCGGGCGGCACGAGGCGTAATTGGGGCGATTTACAACTTGAGAACGGCTCACAAGCGCGGTCTGCCGAGCCGCCTCAGTGGACGGACGAACCGGTCTGGGAAGACGTTGACGAGGGCGATGAACTGACGCCGTTGCCACGTTTCATCTCAACCGTCCAGGTCTTCTTCTACGGCCTCGTCAAGACCAACAGCCACCTGATCCACTATGACCGCGCTTATGCGCAGGTTGAGGGACTGCCGGAGCGGATCGCGCAGGGTGATCTCTCCGGGGACATGCTGTCCCAAACCGCAACGCGTTGGATGGGACGGCGCGGCATCCTGCGCCATTTCCGCGGAGAGGTCCGCTCCCCGGCGTTCATCGGCGAGACGATCATGCATTACGGCCGCGTCGCGCGGAAATGGCGAGATGATGATGGCACGGCCCTTGTCGAGCTTGAACTGTGGAGCGAGGGCAGCGGCGAAAGGCCGTGCGTGCGCGGCAGCGCAATCATTCAACTGCCGACACGCTAGCCGCAAGGTCGACGAATGAACTGGTGGGCGGCCTAACTCCACTCCACCTCATCCAGGTCAAACGCCGGCCCCTCAACACAAGCGAACCGCGAACCGTCAGCCGTCTGGACGGCGCATGCTCCGCATTGCCCGTCGCGGCACTCGAGTTGTGGCAAGACCAGAACCGTCGTTGGAATCGTCAGCAGCCCGTCGGCGCGCATGCGCGCCAGATCCGCGTACAGCTTTGGCGGGCCGGATGCGATGAGTACGTCCGCCTCATCCTGGATCTGAGGCAGAAGGTGGGTCACGGGAGCGCGGATGCCCGCTGAGCCGTCGTCCGTCGCCGTCATCTCGCGCACGCCCTCCGGCAACAGGTGTGACGGATACAACTGCCAGGCATTCTCCGCTCCCGCTAGCAGCGTCACGCGGACGCCGCGTTCGGCAGTCTCCCGCATCACGGCGATGAGCGACCCAATGCCACCCCCTTGCGCGATGAACGCCACGTGCCTCGCGGCGGGATCAACTGTGACCGCCTTGCCCAACGGCCCTCTCACGGCCCATTCGAGACCCGTCGGTGTCGATGTAATCGCTGAATCGTCCCCGCCGTCCGTGACCGCCAGCACCGCGATTTCTCCGCTCGCCGTATCGACTGAGAGGATCGGGTAGGGCTGCGGGTCAAAGGGCGTCGTTTGGGCGCGGCCGTCATCGCTTACCAAGCCCTCAATGACATGTCCGCGGCGCTGAACGAACTGGCCCGGCTGCGCGGCGCGAGCGACCCGTGACGCTGCGATGCGCACAAGGATCATGCCCTGTGCAATCGTCTCGAAAGTGGCCATGGGTTTCCGCTATAACAACGGCGACCGCGTCACGAGGCGCGAATGTCGTCCGCCGGTCTGCCGTTCACATATTCATCGAGGCGCATGATGCTGTACTCGCCCGCCTCCGCGCCGCCCGTCACGGAATCAACGGCCACGCGGAACGTGTCCAGGCTCGTGTAGCAGGGAATGCCCTGTTCCGTGGCCGCTCGGCGAATCTCAAAGCCGTCCCTCAATGGCACGCGGTTACCGGACATGGTGTTGACGACCGCATGCACGCGACCGTCACGAATCAGGTCCGTGGTCGTGCCCTCGCCCTCGGTGCCCTCGCTGACCTTGGCCGGAACGCCTGCAACCTCAATGCCAACAGCGCGCAGGATTGTCGCGGTGCCCTCCGTCGCATAGACCTCGTAGCCGTGCGCGGCCAAACGACGCGCAATCGGCACCACCTCCGCCTTCTCGCGGTCGGACACGCTGATGAGGATGCCGCCGGAGTGCGGCAGCATGAGCCGCGCCGCCTGCAGTGCCTTTGTCAGGGCGGGAGCGAGGGAGGTGTCGATGCCCATGACCTCGCCCGTGGATTTCATCTCCGGTCCCAAATAGGTGTCTACGCCCATCAGCTTGGCCATGGAGGAGACGGGAGCCTTGACGGCCACTAGCGGCTTCTTCGGCCACAGGCCGCTCTCATGCCCCATCTCTTTGAGTGTGCGTCCCATGATGACGCGCGTGGCGAGGCTGACCATCGGCACTTCGGTCACCTTGGAGATGAACGGCACCGTCCGGCTGGAGCGCACGTTGACCTCAAGCACATAAACGGTGGACGGCGCGGGCGTGCCGTCCTGGTTCTCGTTATGCACAACAACGAACTGGATGTTCATCAGCCCGATGATGCCGAATGCGCGGCCAAGCTGGATCGTGTAATCGACAATCTGCCGCTCATCGTCCTCAGACAGCGAGGGGGCAGGGTAGACGGCCATGGAGTCGCCGCTGTGGACGCCTGCCCGTTCAATATGCTCCATAATCCCGGGTATCAGCACATCCTCGCCGTCGCTGACGGCGTCCACCTCCACCTCCATCCCTTCCAGGAACTTGTCCACCTGGATGGGGCGGTTGTCTCCGACCTCCTCCATCGCCGCCATGACATAGCGCGTGAACTCCGCCGGTGTATGGACAATCTCCATCGCCCGCCCGCCGAGAACGAAGCTTGGCCGGACGACAATCGGATAGCCCACGGAGTTGGCGACCGCCAGCCCCTCCTCGATGGACGTCACGCCCGCGCCGGGCGGGCGCGGGATGCCAAGCGTCGTGACGAACTCGTCGAATCGCTGGCGATCCTCCGCCTGATCGACGGTCGCCGGTTGCGTGCCCAGGATGGTGAACGCGCGCCTGCTCAGCGGGCTGATCAGATTGATAGCTGTCTGTCCCCCGAATTGCGCCGCCGTGCGCGGGAATAACTCTTGCTCTCCCTGCGTAACGCGCTCGTTCTCAAGGACGCACGCGACGCCCTCCTCGTCGAGCGGCTCGAAATAGAGTCGGTTGGACGTATCAAAGTCCGTGGACACGGTCTCCGGGTTGGAATTGATGATGATGCTGGCCGCGCCCTCATCCTGCAAAGCCCACGCAGCGTGAACGGAGCAGTAGTCGAACTCGATTCCCTGTCCGATGCGGATAGGGCCACTGCCGATGACGACCGCTGACCGCCCCTCCAACGGCAGCGCCTCGTTCTCCTCTTCATAGGTCGAATAGAAATACGGCGTGGCTGCCTCAAACTCCGCCGCGCACGTGTCCACCATCTTGTAGACGGGGCGAATGTCCCATTCCTGCCGCAGCTCATGGACTTGCTCCGGGAGCCGGTCCGCCAGCGTGCTGATCTGCGTGTCGGAGAATCCTATGCGCTTTGCGTCGCGCAGCAGGCGCGGTGTCAGCGGCTCCGCTAGCAGCCTGTTCTCCATGCCGACAATGGCGTTCAGCTTGTACAGGAACCACGGATCAACGCCGGTCTTCACGGAGAGATCGTCGAGCGAGACGCCGCGCCGCAGCGCCGCCATCAGCGCCCATAACCGCTGGTCATTCGGGTGAAGCGGCAGTTCCTCAAGGGGGTCGGAGATCGCGCTCCATGAGCCGTGCTCCCACAGCAGGCTGTCTCCCGCCACCTCCAGCGACCGCACGGCCTTTTGCAGGGCCGCCTCAAATGAGCGGTCAATGGCCATCACCTCGCCCGTGGCCTTCATCTGCGTGCCCAATGAGCGGTCGCCGGACGGGAACTTGTCGAACGGCCAGCGCGGAATCTTGGCCACGCAGTAGTCCAAAGCAGGTTCAAATGCCGCCGTCGTGACCTGAGTGACCGCGTTGGGAATCTCGTCCAGCCGCTTGCCGACGGCGATCTTCGCCGCCACACGCGCAATGGGGTACCCGGTTGCCTTGGACGCCAGCGCCGAGGAACGGCTGACCCGAGGATTCACCTCAATTACGTAATAGGGCGATTCCGAATAGCCCGCATTCTGCCCATTGCCCGCTATCGTCGGATGCGGCTCTAACGCGAGCTGCACGTTGCAGCCGCCCTCAATGCCCAGTGCGGAGATGATTTTCAGGCTGGCGGAACGGAGCATCTGGTACTCCTTGTCCGTCAGCGTCTGGCTGGGCGCGACAACGATGCTGTCGCCGGTGTGGACGCCCATCGCATCCAGGTTCTCCATGTTGCAGACGGTGATGGTTGTGTCCGCGCCGTCGCGCATGACCTCGTACTCAATCTCTTTCCAGCCGATCAGGCTGCGCTCAACCAGCACCTGGCCGATGGGGCT
Source organism: Dehalococcoidia bacterium (assembly GCA_009841045.1). Classification (GTDB taxonomy): domain Bacteria; phylum Chloroflexota; class Dehalococcoidia; order UBA6926; family UBA6926; genus VXMO01. Next base: position 58,779 of record VXMO01000010.1, on the reverse strand, counting down.
GTAGGAAAGGCCGGTGCGAACCTGCTCATCAAGCTGCTCCGGAGTGTAGGCAATGCCCCCGCCCGTCCCGCCCAGCGTGTAGGCGGGGCGAATCACGACGGGTAGGCCGAGGCGCTCCGCCACCCTGCGGGCGTCCTCAACTGTGGTGACCACTTCGTTCTCCGGCACCGGCTCGCCGATCTCATCCAGCATCTGACGGAAGAGGTTACGGTCCTCCGCCGTGCGTATCGCGTCAAGCGGCGTCCCGAGCAGGCGGACGTTGTACTTGTCCAGCACGCCCGCCTCTGACAGATCGACTGCGAGATTGAGGCCGGTTTGCCCCCCGAGCGTTGGCAGTAGGCCGTCGGGCCGCTCCCGTTCGATGACGCGTGTCACGGCCTCGACGGTCAGCGGTTCGATATAGACCACGTCCGCGATTTCGTGGTCAGTCATGATCGTGGCAGGGTTGGAGTTGACGAGGATTGACGTAACGCCCTCCTCGCGGAGAGCGCGGCAGGCCTGCGTGCCCGCGTAATCAAACTCAGCGGCCTGGCCGATGACAATCGGTCCGCTGCCAAGCACAAGCACGCGGGACGGGCGGTCTGGCACGGTTGTCATGCCGCCCTCCCGCGCAGGGACGCCGAGAGTGTGAGAGACACAAGTTCACGCGCCCCGGCAAAGTGAGCCGGGACGCGCAACGTGTGAGCGATAGTGTCGCTTGGCCCTAGGAGCCGAAGAGTGACGTGCCGACCGAGATGGCCCAGAAGGCAATCCACGCGCCCATGAACAGGAACGGGATGATGGCCCATGCGGTCTCTTCGCCGGGGACGAAGCTCTGGCGAACGGTAACGGATCGAAGGAAATCGGCAATGTCCGCGCGGAGCTCCGGATCGTCGCCCGCTTCCTGCTGAGCGAACTCGCGAATGCGCTCGCGCTTGCGGCGCGCTCGCGATGCCGCAAGGTAGAACTCCATCCGCATTCCAAGACTTCGTTCGATCTCGCGCTTGCGATGCTTCACCACGGTTAATGCATTCAGCATGTGGCGCAGCATTCCCCACCAGATGAACGTGAGCGCAACTGAAATGACCGAGACGAAGCTGATGATTTCGGTGCGCAGCTCGTGACCGGCCAGCCCCATGGGCAGCACTGCCATGCCGAACATCGAAATCACGACCAGTACCAGGCCGGACAACCAGATCCACTGATGCTGGTGTACCCAGTATGAATCGAGTATTTCGTACTCGACCAATTGGGATTGTCGGCGTTGGGGCTCCGTCTGTTGGGTAGGTGTATAGCCCCGGTCCAGTGGCGCTTCCATTTCCAGCACCATCGAAACCTCCTTCTTGGCCGCACGCCGTTAAACACGACGTCGGCACAAAAACCAATTCCGCTTTACCCGCGCTTCGCGACACTATACCCTACCTGTATTCTCGAATCAAGTCTAGAAACCGGTCAAAAAGATATTCATTGTCCAGAGGGCCCGGCGATGCCTCAGAGTGATACTGGATCGTCAGCAGGGGCATTTCACGGTGTGTCAGCCCCTCAACCGTGTTGTCGTTCAGGTTAATGTGGCTCACATCCAGTCCCGTCGGCAGTCCGTCCGGGTCCACCGCGTACCCATGATTCTGCGCCGTGATCGTCACCAGATCCGTGGCGAGGTCCTTAACGGGATGATTCCCGCCCCGGTGCCCGAACTTCAGCTTGTACGTCTGCCCGCCCAGCGCCCGCGCGACCACTTGGTGTCCAAGGCAGATGCCCATCACCGGCAACCGACCCAGCAGGCCTCCCGCGGTCTGCACGACTCCCTCCAACAGCGCCGGATCACCCGGCCCCGGAGACAAAAGCACCCCTGAAGGGCGTAGCGCCATCACGTCGTCGAATGACGTGGAACTCGGCACCACGGTCACTGCGCATCCTCGCCGCCGCAATAGCCGCAGGATGTTGTATTTCAGCCCCTCATCCATCACGACGATGTGCGGCGCGTCCGGCGGCAGCTCGCCCGGCCCCTCCGTCCACTCATACGGGGATGCCGTAATAACCTCGCTCACCAGGTCAAGGCTTCCGTAGTCGGGCGCCTCGCGGAGCCGCGTAAGCGCCTCTTCCGGGGAGCCCTCGGTGGTGATGATGCCCATCATGACGCCGGCCATGCGGATGCGCCGCGTGAGCGCCCGCGTATCCACTCCGTAGATGCCGGGCACTCCCTCATCTCGCAGGAAATCGTCCAGCGTACGTGTTGAGAGCCGGTTGCTGGGCAAATCACATGCCTCGCGGACAACGAAACCGCGGACCTGTATCCGTGACGACTCAACGTCACGGTCATTGATGCCGTAATTGCCTTGCAGGGGGTACGTCGGCACGAGAATCTGTCCGCCGTACGATGGATCGGTCAGCATCTCCTGGTAGCCGACCATCGACGTATTGAAAACAACCTCGCCGATGGCCTCCGCGCCGACTTCGCCAAACGCATAGCCACGGTGGACGCTCCCGTCCTCCAGGACGAGAAACGCCTCCCGCTCCTCGGTTCTCCCGATTAGCGTCATGACCGCGCCGCCCCATGCGCTACAGACTGCTCCTCAGCCGTATAGACCGGAACTCCCCCGACAAACGTGTGCGTCACCATGCCTCGCAACGCACACCCCTCCAGCGGCGTGTTCCTGCCGCGCGATAAAAAATTATCCGCGCGCACTGTCCACGCGCGGTCGGGATCGAGCACGACAACATCAGCTGCCGCGCCCGGCGTCAGACCGCGCAAGCCCAAGGCATCAGCCGCCGAGCTGATTATCTTGGCGGGGCCGAGGGTCAGCCGTTCAATGAGGGTGGGCAAGTCCAGCTGTCCCGTGTGGACAAGTCCTGTCATTAGCAGTCCGAAGGATGTCTCGAAGACGGAAATGCCCGGCGCCGCGTCCACAAACGCGCCGGCCTTGTCTTGCGCAGAGTGGGGCGCGTGATCCGTCGCGATAGCGTCGATCACTCCCTCGCGCAGCGCGTCCACCATCGCGTTCACGTGCTCTTTCGAGCGTATCGGAGGGTTGACACGCAATGACGTGTCCGCCACGGGGCCGTTCGGCCATCCGTACTGAGGCCCCCGTTCGCCCAACAGGGCGCGATCCGTCAGTGTCAGATGGTGCGGCGTGACCTCCGATGTCACGGAAAGGCCCCGTTCCCGCGCATCGCGCAGCAACTCAGCCGCGCCCGCCGTTGAGACGTGTGCTACGTGCAGATGCCCTCCCGCCTCCGCCAGCAGCCTCAGGTCCCGTTCGACGATGCTTGTCTCCGCCTCTGCGGGCGCGGAGGGCAACCCCAGTTTCCGCGCCGCCTCCCCCTCATGCGCCACTGCGTTGCCGATGATCTCCGGGTCCTCGGAATGTTGGCTCAGAGGCAGGCCAAGCCGCGCGGATTCCAGAAAAGCCGCTCGCATGACATCGTCGTTGGCAACAGCGGTACCGTCGTCGCTCAGCAGCGCCGCCCCCGCCATCGCGAGCGTGCTGAGATCCGCGAGTTCCCGGCCTGCTCGCCCAACGGTGATCGTCCCGATGGGCAGGACATGCACGCACGCGCTCTCACGCGCCCTGTCCACGACGTATGACACCCGCTCCGCCGTATCAAGGGGTGGCTCCGTGTTGGGCATGGCGCAGACGGTGGTGAATCCGCCTCTCGCCGCCGCCCGGGTTCCGCTCTCGATGGTCTCCTTGTGCTCCTGCCCCGGTTCACGGAGGTGGCAGTGCAGGTCAATGAACCCGGGCGCGACGATCATGCCTGCCGCATCAAGTCGTTGCGTGCCGGCAGGGATGTCGGGAGTGCTGTCCGCGCCAACATGCGTCCACGCAACGCGGCCATCCTGCAGCAAAACATCTCCCGTGGCATCCAGGTTCTGCCACGGGTCGATAACCCGCCCGCCGCTGATGAGAATAGGCCCCCGGTAATCGGACGCCACGACGTTACCCCCATATCCTCTCGCTTTTCTGCCCTCCGTGACATACTGGAAAGCACGTAAGCGCGTCTCCAAGCGCTATGCCACAAGTGACAGGACATGACGAACCGACTGGCTAGTACCTTCAGGCTTCGGGCAATGAGCCGACTGCGGCCCGTCCTTGCTATTGTGCCATTGATTGCGGTCGCAGTCGTTGCCGCATTCGCCGTTGGGTGCAATGGAACCTCGGCAGCCGGTGACCGCGGCCTGATCCCCGACACCAGCCCGACGCCGCGCCCCACTATCCCGCCCGCTGTGGCAACGAGTACGCCTGCCCCCGGCCACTTTGATGTCATCGACGGTGTCAACGTGTATGCGGAGATTCCACCGCTCAGCGTGAATATCGGCCAGTGGCGAGAGACCGACTTCCGTCGTTTCACCGTTGATCCTGACGAGATTCTCTCCACCGGGCCCGGTCGCAACGGCATTGAGCCTATCTACCAGCCGCATTTCATCCCGCTCCTTGAAGCCGCCACTCTTGAATGGATGACGGGAGATCACCCCGTCGCCGTCGTGGAAATCGACGGCGACGCCCGTGCCTATCCTCTCGGCATCCTGACGTTCCACGAGGTTGTGAATGACGTTATTGGCGGCCAACCGGTGCTGGTCGCCTATGGCCCATTGACGTACACAACACAGGCGTTCAGCCGCGTCGTGGATGGCGTCGAGTTGAACTTTGGCACCACGGGCAACGTCCGCCTTTCCAACTCAGTGATGTGGGACGACGTGACGGAATCATGGTGGCAGCAGGCGAACGGAAAGGCCATTGCGGGCGAGGCGGCAGGGCAGCAGCTTGAGCGCATCCCCGCCTACGTCACCTCGTTCCGCGAGTTTGCCCGCACCTACCCCGAGGGCAGGGTCTTGTCACCGGCGAGCGGCAGCCCCGAGTTCTGGCCCGTATACGGTGGCTCGCAATACTTCGGCTACGATTCCCCCAACAACCCGCCGTCCCTTTTCCTCGGCCTGCTTGATGAACGCCTGAGCCCCAAGGAGCGCGTTCTTGGCGTGGAGATCGGTGATGAGGTCATCGCGTTCCCGTTTGCGCGGCTGAGGCAGGCGCAGGTCGTCAATACGGAGATCGGTGGCGAGCCGGTGGTCGTGTTCTGGAAGCCCGGCACCCGTTCGGCCTTGGATGAGGAGCTTATCGCGGATTCTCACGACCCGGGCTCGGCCGCAGCTTTCAGCAGGCGACATGGTGATCGCGTCCTTGAATTTGAAGCAGCAGGTGAGTTCTTCCGTGACACGGAAACCGGCACCCTGTGGACCCTGCTCGGCGCTGCCGACGCCGGGCCCTTGGCGGAGACGGATGAACCCGCCGATCAGCGCCTAATCCCCGTCAAAGCAGACAACGCCCTCTGGTTCATCTGGTCAGCCCTGAACCCGGACACGGAGATTTGGCCGGGCGAATAAAGCCTTCCCACGCTGCTTTTGGCTACCATATGCCGCGCATTTTCCACCAAAAATGCTAGACTGGATGTACGAAATGAATAGGATTCCAGACGTTTCTTAAGCGCCTGATTGCCCGTCGGCCCGGGATGGAGGCGAAGCTTCATGGTTGAACGTTCCGTAGCCCTTGAGCGCCAGATGCGCGAGGCGTATCTGGACTACGCGATGAGCGTCATCGTCTCACGCGCCCTGCCGGACGTGAGAGACGGCCTCAAACCCGTCCAGCGCCGCGTCCTCTACGCCATGTACGAGCAGGGTATGAGAAGCAATACCGCCTATCGCAAGAGCGCCCGCGTGGTAGGTGACGTCATCGCCAAGTATCACCCGCACGGCGACTCTCCCGTCTATGACGCCCTCGTTCGCCTCGCGCAGCCCTTCTCGCTGCGCTATCCGCTGGTGGATGGGCAGGGCAACTTCGGCTCCGTCGATAACGATCCGCCCGCCGCCATGCGATACACGGAGGCGCGGCTGGCCGCCATCGCCGAGGAGATGCTCGCCGATATCGACAGGCAGACCGTCGCGTTCGCCGAGAACTTTGACGACTCGGAGCGCGAGCCCGTCGTCCTGCCGGCGCGTATACCCAACCTCCTCGTCAACGGCACCGCGGGCATCGCCGTTGGCATGGCCACAAACATGCCGCCCCACAATCTGACCGAGGTCTGCGATGCCATCCTGTTCGCCATCGACCGCTGGCGGGAAACGCCGGACGGCGGCGAGTTTGATGCCACGCTCGATGAGCTGCACCAATTCATCAAGGGCCCGGATTTCCCCACTCAGGGAATCATCCGCGGTACAGAGGGCATCCGCGCTGCCTACGCCACGGGACGCGGCCGCGTCATCATCGAGGCCCGGGCCGAGATCCAGGACGGCGAGGGGCGCAACCAGCGGCCCCAGATCGTCGTTACCGAACTCCCCTATCAGGTTAACAAGGCCGCGCTTGTCGAGAAGATGGCCGACCTCGTCCGCAGCAAGCGGCTGGACGGCATCAGTGAGATCCGCGATGAGTCCGATCGCGATGGCCTCCGGGTCGTCATTGAACTGCGGCGTGACGCCGCCGCCCACATCGTGCTCAACAACCTCTTTGAACACACGGCCATGCGCACGTCCTTCTCCATCAACGCCCTCGCGCTGGTGGACGGAGAGCCGCAGGTTCTCCCGCTCAGGCAGATCATCCACCACTTCATCCGCTTCCGGCGTGATGTTGTTATCAACCGCACGCGCTATGAACTGCGTCGCGCGCAGGATCGCGCCCACGTTTTGGAGGGGCTGCGTGTCGCGCTGGACAACCTCGATGAGGTGATTGAGGTCATTCGCAACGCTGAGTCCGCGGACGCCGCCCGCATCACGCTGATTGAGCGCTACACGCTCTCACAGCGGCAGGCGCAGGCGATCCTCGATATGCAATTACGCAGGTTGGCCGCCCTTGAGCGTCAGGCCATCATGGATGAACTTGAAGAACTCAGGGAGCGCATCGCCGAACTCGAAGCCATCCTCGCCGATCCCACCCGCATCACGTCCGTCGTCCGTGAGGAGATCGAGGAACTCAAGGAGAAGCACGGCGACGAACGCCGGACGGAGATCGACGAGAACGAGCTCGGCGCGGTCCGTCGTGAAGACCTGATCCCGCATAACGAGGTCGTCGTTACCATCAGCCAGCGCGGCTACATCAAGCGCGTGCTGGCATCTGCCTACCGCCGACAGCACCGCGGCGGCAGGGGCGTCACCGGCGTGACCACGCGTGAAGAGGACATCGTCCAGCACCTGCTCGTCTGTGACACGCATGACACGCTGCTGTTCTTCACGAATCGCGGCCGTGTGACAACGCTCAGGTGCTTTGACCTGCCGGCAGAGGCGTCGCGCACGGCGCGCGGCATCCCCGTCGCCAACCTGTTTCAGGGCAGCGCCCTTGCGCCGAATGAGCAGGTCACGACAGTCATGGCGGCATCCGACCTCTCCGAACACGACTACCTCGTATTCGCCACGCGCAAGGGCATTGTGAAGCGAACTCCGTTGGAGCGGTTCGTGAAGGTGCGAAGCACCGGCAAGAAGGCGATGAACCTGTTGGAAGGCGATGATTTGGTCAGCGTCATCCTGGCCAAGGAAGAGGACCAGGTGATCCTCGTCACCGAGCAGGGGCTCGCCATTCGCTTTGAAACAAACGCGCTCAGGTCCGCATCGGCAACATCCGGCGGCGTGCTTGGCATCCGCTTTGGCAAGCGCGGCACGGAAGACAACGTTGTTGGCGCTGTTATCGCGGACCCGGAGAAGTACCTGTTTGTGGTGTCCGCGCGCGGCTACGGCAAGAGCACGCGCATGGGCACGGGGCAAGTCGTCGAAGTCAAGGATGGTCGGTCAAAGACCGACGGCTACGCTGTCCGCAACAGGGGCGGTATGGGCATCGCCACGTTCAAAGTGCGGAGTGACAGCCGCGCGCCCACCGGTCTCATCGTCGGCATTGCCGCTGCGACGCGCGACGAGGAGATCATGCTGATCTCACGGAAGGGCATTGTTATCCGTACCACGCTCGACAACGTTCGCCCGAAAGGCCGGGACACCAGTGGCGTTCGCGTGATGAACCTCGATGCGGATGACGAAGTAGTGGCCATCGCTCAGTTCCCGGAGGCGGAAGAGCAGCTGCCCCCGCCTGAGACCAAGAACGGCTCTGCCAAGAAGAACGGCGCCAAGCCAAAGGCCAAAGCCGGCGCAAAGGCGAAGTCATCCGCCAAGAGTCGCCGGAACGGCAAGGCAAAGGCTGCGGAGGCAGAGGCCGCCGACGAACCTACCGCTGAGCTTGACGACGACGAACCCGCCACAGACATCGTCGAAATCGTCCCGGACGATGACACTGATGCCGAACTCCCCGAAGAGGATGATGCTGAGGAGGATGAAGACTAGGCGCTTCTTTCTGCAACCGATTCGCGCCTACTCCTCCGCGAACAACTCCCGGTAGTAAACCAGTGTTTCCTCGTCGTAGTAGAAAGCGTCCTCATCCCACTGCATTTCAGGCCAGGGCGGATCGTCTAGCTGGATGATCTGCCCGCTAACGCGGATGGCATCGTCCCGATCATAGTTCTCTACGTACACGTAAGCCCCGCCCTCGACATCGCATGTCCGGGTGATCTGATGCCAACGCCCGTTGACACAAGAACCGTAGGCGTCGTAGTCCCCGTCATGGTAGTCATCCCAGTCCACGAATCCGCGCGCAACGACAACCTCAAAGCCATCGTCGTCGCTGTCGGTCTCAAGCCCGATTGAGTACCTGCCTGCGCGACACAGCGGGAATCTCCATATCCAGCCGGCAGCTATCACCCTGGAAACATCACGCTCAAGCTCGAAGCGAGTATCTGTCGTTGGATACATGATGTTATTGGGATCGTCGCTGTGGCCGTAGCCAAGAGTATGTCCCAGTTCATGCCAGAGGATCTTTACCACGGTATTCCTGTCGAATGCTTGCCACTCGTCATTGCAATTGGTGCTGCCAAGGCCAACGTGGATGACGGTCTGGTGAACTGCTCTCCCCAGGGCATGATCGCCATAATCCCGCACCCACCGAACATAGATGTCGGCAGCATCCTCGCTATCAGTCACCTGAATCCGGGCCCCATGGTGGTTTCTCCCATCCAGTGAGTCCATGACATCCTGGAGAGCCTGACCTGCGTTGCTTCCGGCATACCACGGCAGTGGTTCAAAGTGGACTTTCAGTTCACCTGTGGCGATTGCCTTGATAGTAGGGCTGGTGCGCGCCAATTCCAGCGCCAACTCCCTCTCCGCTTGAGTGTGGTCGGCAGCGCGCTGCCTCTTGGACTGCAGCGTCTCGGCCTCCGCCGTTGCCCGTAAGCGGGACTCCCTTGTGGTCTCCGATGCAGCAAGTTGCGCCTTCGCCTCCGCAGTCGCCCTCAGCCGTGTCTCTTCTTGCGCGACTTGCTCGGCGGCTAGCCGATCAGCCACCGCTGTTGCCCGCAGCGCTGTTTCCTGTTGTGCGACCAGCTCGGATTCTGATTGCTCAGCCTCCGCAGTCGCGCGCAGAACGGTCTCCTGATTCGCTCGGGCGATCGCGTCATTCGCCGCGCTGATCGCCTCGTTACGTTGTTGTGCGGCTTGAGCGGCCTCCTGCTCGGCGGAGAGACGCCCGGATTCCTCCTGTTGCAATTGTGAGGAAAGTCCAAATACCAGGAGGAGCATCAAGCCGGCGCCTATCCCAAATACGACCGCCAGGATTACTCTCCAGCGAGGTCCGGAACCGCCACCGCCGCTAGACCCCCGGGATGTTGATGGTGGCGCGCCGGGAGGATTTACCGGGCGCCCGCGCCATGTAGGACGAGATTCGGGATAGTCTGACCGCGCCATCCCTACTCTCCCTCCACCTCCTGTAGCCCAAAGAACACCCGCTCAGGCGTGAACGGCGTTTGGTGCAGGCGGACACCCGTCGCGTGATAGATGGCGTTGCCGATTGCCCCCACCGGCGTAACAAGCGGTATCTCGCCCACTCCGCGTGCCCCGTGCGGGCCGCTCGGGTTCGGTGTAGACACAATCACCGGCTCGATCATCGGCACATCCACGGTCGTCGGCATCCGATAATCTAGGAAATTCGGATTGCGGATTATGCCCGTCGCCACGTCGACGTCATACACCTCCCATAGCGCCCAGCCGATGCCCTGCGCTGCGCCGCCCTGCATCTGACCCTCAACTGCCAGCGGGTTAATCGCGTTGCCGGGGTCCTGGAAGATCGTGAACCGTTTGATTTCGGTGCGCCCAGTGTCCTTATCGACGGCCACCTCAGCAATGGACGCCGCTGACGTTGGCGCGGCCGGCAGGCCCGTCGCCATGCTGACCACCTTCAACTCTTCATCCTCGCTGGCGTCCACGGCGGCTTGGCACACGTCGTGCAGGCTGAAGGAGCGGTCTGAATCCCGGGCCGTGAACGTCTGGTCCTCGTAATCCACGTAGGCCGATTCCACCCGTAGCATGTCAGCCGCGACGCCGCGTAGCTGCTCCAGCGCATCGCGGGCGGCCATCATGACGGCGGTGCCGGTCGTGAGCGTCGTGCGGCTACCGAACGAGCCGTCCGTATGCCCGACGGAATCCGTATCGCCGCTGCGGACGTTGACCTGCTCCATCTCCACGCCCAGCTCCTCCGCGGCGAACTGCGCCATCGTCGTGCGCGTGCCGGTCAGGTCGACGGAGCCCGTCGTCACCTCAAACGTCGCGTCCGGGTTGATGACAATCTCCGCGCTTGAGGTGAGCGTCGCGCCGCCCCAGTACGCCGCCGCAAAGCCGCGCCCGTGTCCATCCGGCAATGGGTCTGTCCACGCGGGATGCTCTTTGGCTGCAAGCAGGATCTTCTTGAGTCCCCATACCGGCATGTTCAGACCGTTTGGGAGCGGATCACCCTCTTCCGTCACGTTCATGAGCCGCAGATCGATGGGATCCATCCCCAGCTCTTCGGCCAGTTCGTCCATCACGACCTCGGTTGGGTAGTTGCCGATAGGGCCGCTCGGCGCGCGGTAGGCCATCGCGACAGGCTTGTTCGTCACCACGTCATAGGCGTCAATGTGAAGGTGCTTGAAGCGATAGTGCGATGCACCGGTCAGCGCCGCGGTGGCGGAGTGCGTGAACCCCGTCATCGCGCCTGTGTCCAGCAGATAGCGCCCATCGAACGCCGTGACCGTCCCGTCCCGCATCGCGCCGATTCGCAGGTTGATCACGTGGGCGCATGTTGGCCCCGATGCGCGGAAGACCTCTTCGCGTGCCAAAACAAGCTTCACCGGCTGGCGTGCCTTCATCGCCAGCAGCGCCGTCACGAACTCGATGCCAAGCCCCGCCTTGCCGCCGAACCCGCCGCCGATCTCCAGCGGCACGACGGTGATCTTGTCCTGCGGCAGGCCGAGAATGATGGAGAGCGTATCGCGCAGGTTGAAGCTGATCTGGCTGGAAGAATAAACGGTCAGATGGCCGTCCTCGCCCACGTCCACCGTGCACGCCTGCGGCTCCAAATACCCCTGGTGGACGGTGCCGCCGCGGAACGTGCGCTCGATGACGATGTCGGACTCGGCGAAGCCCTGCTCAATGTCGCCGCGCTCAAACTCGACACGCCGCGCGATGTTGCTCGCCCTGTCGGACGGCCCCCCGGCGAACTCCCACGTATAGAGATCATCATGGACGAGGGATGATTCGGGGCGAACGGCGCGCTCAACGTCAACAACCGGCTCAATAGGCTCGTACTCCACCTCGACAAGCGCGGCCGCCTCCTCGGCAATCGTCGCGTCGTCCGCCGCGATGGCTGCCACGGCCTGCCAGTGGTAGAAGATGCGGTCCTCCGCCATCTGCATCCGCCGCTGGTCACGCGGCGTCATCGTGATTTCGCCGCCGACGGCCTGGTTGCTCATGGCGATATACGGGAAATCGGCGGACGTGACGATAGTCCGCACGCCCGGCATGGCCGCGGCCTTTGAAACATCGATGCTCAGGATGCGCGCGTTGGCATACGGACTGCGGACCAGCTTGCCGTACAGCGTGCCCTCCGCGGTGTGGTCCGCTCCAAAAACCGCCTCGCCAGTCAGGCGTTCGGCGCTATCCACACGCTGAACACCCCGCCCAACAATGCGCGTCCTCTCTTTTGCCTCTGTCATATGAAGTGACCTCGATCGAAATGAGTTAGTCCTGCCTATGGTACGGGAATCTCCAGGACCGTACGATGTATCGTAGATTCTGTACGCATACGTTGAAGCGGTCTTGGAGACACACGAAATGACCATCACGCCACTGGAAAATGGCACTGTCACCTCGCCGCGCGGATTCCGCGCCGGCGCAGTACACGCTGGCATCCGTTCAGATACGCCGGACGATGTCCTCGACGTGACCATCCTTGTCGCAGATGGAGAAACGACGGGAGCGGCGGTATTCACGAAGAACAAGGTTACGGCGGCTCCCGTCGTCCTGAGCCGCGAGCATATCGCCCAAACAGCACCTCGGGCCGTCGTCGTCAACAGCGGCAACGCCAACGCGGCTGTTGGCGATCAGGGTATGACTGATGCCCGCGCATCGGCGCAGATGGTGGCCGAAAAGCTGGGCCTGCGCCCCGAGGAAGTGCTTGTTTGCAGCACCGGCGTCATCGGCGCGCCAATGCCGATGGACGTGATGCGCCGCGGCATTGACGCTGTTGAACTGATGGACGATGCCGGGCATGACTTCGCCTTGGCCATCATGACGACCGACCTCGTATCGAAGGAAAGCGCCGCCACAGTGGAGATTGATGGCAAGACAGTCACAGTCGCAGGCGCAACCAAGGGCTCTGGCATGATCCACCCGGACATGGCAACGATGCTCGCATTCGTCACAACGGACGCCGCCATCGAGCAGAATTGTCTGAACGGCATCCTTAAACGTGCAGTAAGCCGCTCCTTCAACATGATTAGCGTGGATGGCGATACGTCGACAAATGACACGCTCATCGTCATCGCCAACGGGGCGGCAGGCAACGCTTCCATCACCGGTGGAGAAGATGCGGCGCTCATAGAAGAGGCCATCACTCACGTCTCCATGGAACTTGCAAAGGCCATCGTGCGCGACGGTGAGGGCGCCACCAAGCTCATTGAGATCAATGTGTCCGGCGCTCTAAGCGATGATGACGCCCGGCAGGCGGCTCGCGTCATCTCCACGTCACCACTCGTCAAAACCGCCGTCTTCGGCAATGATCCCAATTGGGGCCGCGTGATGATGGCACTGGGACGGAGCGGCGTGGAGATGCAGGAATCCCGCGTGAGCCTGCACTTCAATGACATCTGCGTGCTGGAGAACGGACAAGCCGTTCCCTTTGACAGGGACGAAGCTGTGGAGCGCATGAAGCAGGCTGAAGTGCGCTTTGACGTATCGCTTGGCCTCGGCGACGCGGCGGCCACGGCGTGGACGTGTGATTTCTCCTACGAATACGTGCGCATCAACGGCGAATACACCACCTGACCGCGTCCCGAGTGCTGTAGAATCCCGCCGTATTCGTTACTCTGGTAGTCTGAATGCTGTTTCAGATATCAATAGGTGCGGGAGTGTAATGGCTGAAAACGCCCGGATAGTCGTCAAGATAGGCGGGAACGCCCTTGGCCCTGACGATACGACCTTCCATGACCTCGTTGCCGTGCAGAAGCAGGGCGTCTGGCCCGTCGTCGTTCACGGTGGCGGCCCGCTGATATCTCAGTGGCTCGACCAGGTTGGTGTCGAATCGACCTTCGTGCGTGGCCTGCGCGTCACAAGCGACGAGGCGTTGGATGTCGTCACCGCGGTTCTCTGCGGGCTGGTCAATACGCGTATCGTGGCGTCCATCGGAGAGGCGGGCGGGCGAGGCGTTGGTCTGACCGGCGCGGACGGCGCAGTCATCGCCGCCGAAGTGAAAGATCCTGAGCTTGGCCGGGTGGGCGAGGTTGCTTCAATCCAGACCGATCTCATCACTGGCCTGCTCCACCACGATTTCATCCCCGTATTCTCGCCCGTCTCCATAGACGCGAGCGACAAAGGCAGGCTGCTGAACGTCAACGCGGACTCCGTAGCGGGCGCTCTTGCCGGCGCACTGGAGGCTGACCGTGTCATCTTCATGACGGACGTGCCGGGCGTCTTGGGCGCTGACGGCGATGTGCTGCCCACTCTGTCAGAAGCGCGTGTGCAAGAGTTGATAGACGACGGCATCATCACCGGCGGCATGATTCCCAAGGTGACGGCCTGCCTGAACGCTTTGGCCCATGCCCAAACCGCGCAAATCATCGATGGCCGTGTTCCGAATGCTCTGCGTGACGCGCTTGAGCACGATACTGGTACGCGCATAGTGAAAGAGACCAAACAAGCAGCAACGGCAGGAGCAACGGCGTGAGCTTTCTGGACGAATTTGAGCGACGGGAGCCGCCGCGCCTCTCATCCATCCTCAACTGGGCGATTCCGCTCGGCGCGTTGCTCCTCCTCTGGATTGGCGGTTCGATAGCCGCCAACATCTACGTCGACTGGCTCTGGTTCGATAATCTCGGCTACCTGTCCGTCTTTACGACGATTCTCACAACACGTGTCGCCCTGTTCGTGCTCGGCGCGCTGGTCTTTGCCGTCGTCTTTGGGGCGAACGTCTACCTGGCACAGCGCTACTCGCCCAAGGGCATCTCGCCGGAAGCGGCGCTGAACATCCCGCTTGAAGCGCTCACGTGGGCGCGGCGGCTGGTCTTCATCGGTCTTATCGTGGCTGGCATCCTGCTGTCTATTGTCTTCGGCGCGGCAGCGTCCGGGTATTGGGAAACAGCATTGCGGTTTACGAACGCGGAGATGTTTAATCTCACAGACCCGCTCTACAACCGCGATGTCTCGGCATATCTATTTGATTTGCCCTTCTATCGATTCCTGCAAGGGTGGGCGCTTGGTGTCGTCATCGTCAACGCCCTCTTTGCCGTGGGCATCTACGCCATCAACTTTGCCCTTGGCGGCTTCCAGTTCCAGCTGACGCCGACCCTCCGTGCCCACCTGTCCGGCCTGGGAGTCGTGTTCTTCCTGCTCCTTGCCATCGGGTACTGGCTGAGCCTTCAGGAACTCCTGTATTCGGCCCGAGGCGCGGCTTATGGCGCGGCCTACACGGACGTCGTGATTCGTCAGCCGGCGCTGAGGGTTCTGATTGTCATCAGCATCATTGTGGCGATTGTCCTTGCCGCCAACTCGTTCCTCCGCTGGCAGGGCCTCCCGTTGGCCGCAATCGGCATCTGGTTCCTTGCGCTCACTGTCGGCACCGGGCTCTTGCCCGCAGCCGTTCAGCGCTTCCAGGTTCAGCCGAACGAGTTTGAGCGTGAGCAAACATACATTGAGCGCAGCATTGAGATGACGCGGGAGGGTTTTGCCCTCAACCGCATTGAGGAGCAGCCGTACGATTCAAGCCCGGAGGTCATCACCGGTGACATTGTGAATGCCAACCCGGGCACCTTTGAGAACATACGCCTGTGGGATCACCGGCCTCTCCGTGACATCTACAACCAGATTCAATTCTTCCGACTCCAATACTCGTTCCTGGATATCGATATAGATCGTTACACAATTGACGGCGACTACCGGCAGGTGATGGTGGGCACGCGTGAGCTCGTGCAATCACAGCTGGACCCGCAAGCGCAGACGTGGGTCAATGAGCGCCTCCAATACACGCACGGCTATGGCGCGGCGATGAGCCCCGTGACGGAATTCACCCAGGACGGCCTCCCGGAGTTCTTCCTGCAGGACATTCCGCCCGAGCCCGTCACCGGCGCTCCGCACGTCGACGTCCCACAGGTCTACTTTGGTGAGGCGACTGACGACTGGGTTATTGTGCGAAGTACCACGCCCGAATTTGATCATCCAACGGACGCCGGCCCGGTCTATCGATCCTATGAGGGGGATGGTGTCTCCATAAGCGGCCTGCTGTCGCGTGTCCTCTTTGCGTGGCGCTTCACCGACCTCAACATCCTGATCACCGGCGCAATCACGGATGAAAGCCAGATCCTCTATTACCGTGAGATCCAGGAGCGTGTCGGCCATCTCGCGCCGTTCCTCGCGCTTGATTCCGACCCCTACATCGTCGTGGCGGACGGCAAACTGTACTGGGTCCAGGACGCCTATACGATCAGCGACCGTTTCCCGTATTCGGAACCTGCGCCCAGTGGCTTCAACTACATCCGCAACAGCGTCAAGGCCGTTATCGACGCCTATGACGGATCCGTCGATCTCTACATCGCGGATGAATCGGACGGCATCATCAGGACCTACGAGAGCGTGTTCCCCGACCTCTTCAAGCCGATGAGCGAGATGCCGGAAGCGCTACGCTCCCATCTCCGCTACCCGGAGGACTTCTTCACCATCCAGGCGGACAAGTATCTCAAGTTCCACATGACGGACCCGCAGGTCTTCTATAACC
This sequence comes from Dehalococcoidia bacterium, assembly GCA_009841045.1. Taxonomy (GTDB): domain Bacteria; phylum Chloroflexota; class Dehalococcoidia; order UBA6926; family UBA6926; genus VXMO01. The sequence goes on along the minus strand of VXMO01000010.1, from coordinate 42,484 downwards.
AGGAGGACTTGTGGAACTTCCCGCTGGAGTTGTTCTTCAGCGATCAGGCACAGGTAATGGAGCCCTACTACCTCATCATGGGCCTGCCCGGTGAAGAACAGGAGGAGTTCGTGCTGATTATGCCGTTCACGCCGGACGGCAAGCCGAACCTTGTTGGATGGCTGGCAGCCCGCAACGACGGCGAGAACTACGGATCGCTCATCGCGTACACCTTCCCGAAGGAGCGGCAGATTGACGGCCCGCAGCAGGTTGAGGCGCGCATTACCACGAACCCCGAAATCTCGCAGCAATTTACGTTGTGGGATCAGGCGGGATCGAACGTCCTGCGAGGAAACCTGCTCGTCATCCCGGTTGGCGACCACCTCATGTATGCGGAACCGATCTACCTCAAAGCCGAGGACATTGATTACCCGCAATTGACGCGTGTGGTGCTTGTGCAGCAGGGCGAGGAACCTGTCATGCTCCCGACCCTGAGCCAATCGCTGAACAATCTCCTCGCCGGGCGCGGTGGCACAACGGCCATTCGCGAGCCGACTACCCCGGCAACCGGAACGGACGACATGCCCTCGGACAGCGTGATTGATCGCCTCCGCGCGGAACTGGAACGCCTACGAGAATCCGCCGCGCAACTCACTCAGCAGATCGAGGACATCTCCCTGACGATAGACGAGGCGCTGGACGAAGAAGAGAGAGCGGCGTAGGGCTAACTGACAGGACGACTCTCAGTTCCACCTGCCCGCACGGCAGTCAGCAGGTTTGACGGTTCTTCCACCGTCACCCGGTACCACGTCCCGGACGGCACGATAAACGCGCTGGCCGCCTTGAGGTCATCCGAGGTTGCGTCCTCCGCGGGGTCTTGAGTAGTAAGGACAACCGCCGCGCCCCAGAGCAGGAACAGGAGCGCATCCCCGTCAGGCTGGCGCCGCCACTCTGCCCACGACTCGGCGACGTGCTGCACGCCCACAACCCACCCGTCGGAGGCACTGCCATCAGAGCCGAGCGCCGAGACTTTTAGGTCGTCACCGAGCAATGCGCTTGTAGTGAACAGGCTGAATGGCTCATTGACCGCAGATTCCGTCATGGCTCCCCCATAAGCTCGCCCTATCGACTTGTGCCCCTACGCGGTACGATAGTTTATACGGAAACCACGCGCGAGACATTCACGCCTTTTCCCTGTATCCACTGACAACAATGGAGCGAATCATATGAGTACAGCCAAAGACTGGCAGCAGGTTGAGTCCGACTATTACATGCAGACGGTGCGCCGCGTTCCGGTCACTCTCGTGCGCGGTAAAGACAGCACAGTGTGGGACGACAAGGGGAAAGAGTACCTGGATTTCGTCGGCGGATGGGCAACGGCCACGCTGGGACACTCCCATCCGGCCATGACGGAGGCCATCGCGGAGCAGGCCGCCACGCTGATCCAGACATCCAACGCCTTCTACACCGTCCCGCAGATTGAACTCGCGCAGTTGCTCATCGACAACTCCTGCATGGATCGCGTCTTCTTCTGCAACAGCGGCGCGGAGGCCGTGGAGGGCGCGATTAAGGTTGCACGTCGCTACGGAGCGCTCCACAAGGACGGCGCGTATGAGATCATCACTGCCCTGGAATCCTTCCATGGCCGCACAATGACCACCGTCGCCGCCACCGGCCAGCCGCACTACCAGGAGGGTTTCAAGCCCCTCACACCCGGCTTTGTCCACGTCCCGTTCAATGACATGGCCGCCATCCGTGAGGCGACAAGTGAGCGCACGGTGGCCGTGATGCTGGAACCGGTTCAGGGAGAGGGCGGCGTCAACGTTCCCGATCCCGACTACCTGCCCGCCGTCCGCGCATGGTGCGACGAGAACAACCTGCTGCTGATTCTGGATGAAGTGCAGACGGGAGTCGGCAGGCTTGGCCATCTCTTCGGATACCAGGCTTTTGGAGTAGAGCCGGATGTCATGTCGCTCGCGAAGGGACTCGGTGGTGGCGTGCCCATTGGCGCGTTCCTCACCAAGGATCACGCAGACGCGCTCACCTATGGCGACCACGGTTCCACCTACGGTGGCAATGTCCTGACGACCGCCGCCGCCCGTGCTGTCATTCGCACAGTATTGGAGGAGGACATCCCCGGCCGGGTTCGCGCATCGGGAGAGCGGCTGCTAGGGGCGCTCAAGGGCCTCGCGGACCGCCATTCGTCGATTGCCGAGGTGCGCGGGATGGGCCTGCTGGCGGCCGTGCAATTCAAGGACGAAATCGCGGGTGATCTGCTAACCGCCTGCTTGGAGCGCGGCATGTTGGTCAACCGCGTCCGCCCCAACGCCCTCCGTCTCATGCCCCCCCTCACGCTGACGGATGAGGACATGGACAAGGGCGTAGCCATTCTGGAGGACGCCATCGCAAGCGTCTCGGGCTAGCGGGAGAGTCATTAGCCTCCGCCTCCACGCCGGCAAGGCCTGAATTCCTCGTCAACACGGCGCCTTTTGGGGTGCGTTCTGACCTGAGATTTGGTATCCTTTACCTTGTTTCCATTAGGCAGCGTCTGGGAGCTCGACCTGATGTTCACCGGTAGGTGAGAGTGGACGACGACAAGTTGCACGACGCTTGCGGCGTCGTTGGCATCTACCTACCGGGCGGAGATGCCGCGCGGGCAGCCTTTTTCGGTATCTTCTCACTCCAACACCGTGGCCAGGAAAGCGCCGGCATTGCCGCGTCTGATGACAACCAGGAACTCCACCTCTATCGCGGGCTTGGCCTCGTCAATCGCGTCTTTGACGAGCACACCCTGAACGTCATCCCGGGCAGCCTTGCCATCGGCCATACCCGCTATTCCACCACCGGCAGCTCCACGCTTGCCAACGCCCAACCCATCCCGGCCAACGGCCCTCTCGGAGAGCTCCTTCTCGGACACAACGGCAACGTCGTCAATGCCGAACTGTTGCGTCACGAGGCGCTTGAACTCGGCGCGCAGTTCGTCACGTCGACCGATTCCGAAGTCGTCGCCCAGCTCATTGCCGTCCTCCCAGGTGAAACGTGGGAAGAAAAGATCACGGCGGCAATGCTCCGCCTTGAAGGCGCGTACAGCCTGACCATCCTCACGAAGGACGCCGTCTACGCCGTCCGGGACCCGCACGGATTCCGTCCGCTAAGCCTTGGCAAAGTCGGCGACTCCGGCTGGATGGCCGCCTCCGAGACCTGCGCCCTGGAGAATGTCGGCGCAGAGTTCGTTCGAGACGTGGAGCCCGGCGAGATTGTCCGCATCGATGCCACCGGTATCCATTCCACGTTCGGACGCCGTGAATCGCGATCGCTCTGCATCTTCGAGCACATCTATTTCTCCCGCCCCGACTCCGTTCTGGAGGGCCGGCGTGTCTACTTGAGTCGCGAGGCGATGGGCAAGGAATTGGCAGAGATGCACCCCGTCGAGGCCGACATCGTCAGCGCAGTTCCGGACTCCGCCACCGCCGCCGGCATCGGATACGCCCACGGCTCCGGCATCCCGTTCTACGAGACGCTGGTCAAAAACCGCTATGTTGGTCGTACATTCATTCAGCCTGATCAGCGACTTCGTGATGAAGGCGTCCGTCTCAAGCTGACTCCCCTCCGTGAGGTCATTGAGGGCAAGCGCGTTGTGGTCGTAGATGACAGCATCGTGCGCGGCACGACGACGCGTCATCTGATCGATCTGTATCGCAGCGCCGGCGCGAAAGAGATCCATCTCCGTGTCTGCGCCCCCCCCATCCGCTACCCATGCCACTACGGCATTGACATGCCTACTCGCGCCGAACTGCTCGCATCGGATCGCAGCGTCGAAGAAGTGCGCGAAGAGCTTGGCGTTGACAGCCTCGGATTCCTTGATGTTCCGAGCCTTTATCGTTCCGTCGCCCAGGAGGGCCCGGGATTCTGCACGGCCTGTTTCACGGGCGAATACACGGTTCCCGTCCAGGTTGAGCTTGATAAATTCGCGCTGGAGCGGACCCCACTGCGTGTCTGACTCGGAGTCTAGTTACGCGGCAGCCGGTGTGAACATCGGCGCGGGGCAGGAGGCCGTGCGCCTCATGCGCCCGTTCGCCCGGTCTACGTACAACAACCGCGTTCTGGGCGACATCGGCGGCTTTGGCGGCCTCTTCAAGCTCGACTCCTACCGTGAGCCGATCCTCGTTGCCAGCGCGGACGGCGTCGGCACCAAGATCAACATCGCCAAACAGGCCGGGTCGTTCGCAACCATCGGCGCGGATCTCGTCAATCACTGCATCAACGATATCTGGGTGCAGGGAGCCGATCCGCTCTTCTTCCTGGACTACATCGCCACGGACAGCCTCAATCCGCAGGACGCCGCTGACATCGTGCGCGGCATGGCGGAGGCCTGCAGCGCCGCCGGCATCGCTCTCATCGGCGGCGAGACTGCCGAGATGCCCGGCACGTACCGCGAGGGCCACTATGATGTGGCCGGATTCATCGTCGGCGCGGTGGAGCGTTGGGACCTCATTGACGGGACGGGCATCCGCGCGGGCGATGTCCTCGTCGGTCTACCTTCCACCGGTCTCCACACCAACGGCTACTCCCTGGCGCGCCGTGTCTTTGACATAGACAATCACCCCGAGAACCTTGACGAAAAACCGCCTGAACTCGGTGGCAAATCTATCGGTGAGGCCTTGTTGGCCGTCCATAAGCCCTATTACCGTGAACTGAAGCCGATGCGGCGGCGTGTTCGTGGGCTCGCGCATATCACGGGCGGCGGCTATGCGGAAAACGTGCCGCGCGTCCTGCCGGATAACCTGTGTGCCGTCGTCGACTGCGGCGCGTGGGAGGTTCCTCCCATCTTTCGTCTCATCAGCAGTCGCGGCGAAATCCCGCTGGCCGAAATGTACGATGTCTTCAACATGGGCATGGGCATGATTGCCGTCGTCCGCCCGCAGGACGCGTCGATGGTCATGTCCGCCATGGAGGGCAGCGCGCAGATCGGCACGATTGAAGAGCGGCCGCCGGACGGCGAGCGCATCATCCTCAGAATGGAGCGCGAATGACTTTTCGAGCAATCATCGCCCCGTCTAACAAGGACGGCGCGGACGACCTCGCCCACGCGTTGATCGGCCTCGGCTGGGAGGTCTACGCAACAGGCGGCACGCATCGTTTCCTGACTGGCGCGGGCGTCGACGCAAAACACATCGAGGATCTGACCGGCTTCCCCGAGATACTCGATGGTCGCGTCAAGACCCTCCATCCCCGTGTCCACGGCGGCATCCTCGCCAAACGTGAGGAACCGGACCACATAGCGCAGATGGAAGAACACGGCATCGGTACCATCGACCTCATCGCCGTGAACCTCTACCCCTTCGCAGAGACCGTGTCCAAGCCGGACGTGACGCTTATGGACGCGCTGGAGCAGATTGATATCGGAGGACCGACCATGGTCCGCGCCGCCGCCAAGAATTTCCCCGCCGTCATCGTGATGATCGACCCCGCCGATTACGCCCCGGTGCTGGAGATGCTGCGCGCGGGCGTCGTTCCCGTGGCGGAGCGCCGCCGCCTTGCCCGCAAGGCATTTGAGCACGTCTCCGCCTACGACACCATCATCGCCAATTACCTTGCCCGGGACTTGGGAGCGGCGGGCATGGACGACGAGGCCGCCGCGCTCCCCGCCGAGCGCGTGCTGCCCCTTCAGGCCATCCAGTCGCTCCGCTACGGAGAAAATCCCCACCAGCCGGGCGCGCTCTACCGGATCAACGACCCTAGCCGCCCCTCGCAGGGTATTCCTTCTGCGCGCCAAATCCATGGCCGTGAGATGTCTTTCAACAACATCCTTGACGCGGACGCCGCGTGGAACGTCGTTTGTGACTTCCCGGACGCCCCCACGGTTGCCATCATCAAGCACGGCAACCCGTGCGGCCTTGCCACTGCGCCCGAACTCGCAACCGCGTTCAGCCGCGCCCTCGCGGGCGACCCGGTCTCTGCGTTCGGCGGCATCATCGCCGCCAACCGTCGGATGGACAAGGCGACTGCGGAGGCCATCAACGAGGCGTTCTATGAGATCGTCATCGCCCCGTCCTATGACGATGACGCCCTCTCCGTGCTCACGCAGAAGCGCAACCTGAGACTGTTGGAGATGAGCGATACCTCCGCCGCAGGTCCCTCGTTGGACATCCGCACGGTGCGCGGCGGATTCCTCGTGCAGGCCGCGGATATGGGTGAGATGGGCGACTGGCAGACGGTGACGGAGCGTGCGCCAACGGAGGCTGAGCTTGCCGATCTCCGTTTCGCGTGGAAAGCCGCCCGACACGTGAAGTCCAACGCCATTGTGATCGTGAAAAACGGCGCGCTGCTCGGCATGGGCGCGGGACAGCCGAACCGCCTCATCAGCGTGGAGCTCGCCCTGAAACTGGCCGGTGACGAGGCGCAGGGCGGAGTCGTGGCCTCGGACGCCTTCTTCCCGTTCGCGGACGGGCTGGAGATGGGTCTCAACGGCGGCGTCACGGCGGCGGTGCAGCCCGGCGGTTCCGTCCGGGACGATGAGGTCATTGCCGCCGCCAACAACGCCGGCGCGGCCATGGTCTTCACCGGCGTCCGCCATTTCCGACACTAGGCGGCGCGCATGACGGACGCCATACCCTCCGAATCCCCCGCGCAGGCGGGGGCCATGCCCGAAACCCGCCCGTCCGCCGATATCGTCATCCCCGTCTACAACGAGGAGCACTCGCTGCCGGTCTGCCTCGAACGCCTGCTGCCGTATTGCCGCGAGAACCTGGCCGACTACCGCTGGCGAGTCGTCATCGCCGACAACGGCTCCATCGACAACACCCTTGAGGTGGCGAATCAATTGACCGCGCTCTTTGAGGGCGAGGTCGGCGTCGTCCACCTGGAGCAGAAAGGCAGAGGCCGGGCGCTCAAGCGGGCGTGGAGCGAAAGCGACGCCGACATCCGCGCCTACATGGACGTGGACCTCTCGACGGACATCAACCGCATCCCGGACCTGCTCGGCGCTGTTAGGGACGGCCACGACGTGGCGACGGGCTCCCGTCTCAAGCGCGGCGCGCAGACCACGCGCTCATTCAAGCGCGAGTTCGTCTCCCGCTCCTACAACCTGATGATCAAGTCCGTGTTCTGGAGCGGGTTCTCGGACGCGCAATGCGGCTTCAAGGCCATCAGCCGCCGCGCCGCGGACAACCTGCTGCCGCTCATCAAGGACAACGCGTGGTTCTTCGATACTGAACTGCTGCTCATCGCCGAAAAGAACGGCTACCCCATCGCCGATTTCCCCGTCGCGTGGGAAGAGGACCCGGACACAAGGGTCAAAATAATCTCCACCGCTTGGGAAGACATCAAAGGCCTCGCCCGCCTCCGCTTCGGCGGCCGCTCAAAGGTGCGGTAAGAGAAACGTCTACCAGCGCTCTAGAATATGGTTGGCTATTTCGATAGCGATCCGTGACCCTGCAGGGTTCGATGCGGCAAACATAAGCTCGAACATTGGTGAGTTCTGAGAATTCCTCAGTTGTCGGCTAGTAGGTGCGACTGCGTGAAAGATAGTGGCAAGCCGTTCTTTGTAAAGCGCAGCGATGCGATTCTGCGGTTCCCTGGCTACGATCTCTTCATCGGCGAAAAGGGACTGCTGGATTGATGGTCGATAGAGTTGTTCTTGCCAATATTGCCGCCCACCGAATACTCGATCCAGATGGCCCGCAAGTTCTTCATTCGGTCTTCTATCGTTGTCCATCATCCGAGTGAGGGCACTGAGAGGAAACAAAATCCAGCAATCAATCTTCTTCGTGTTGGCAACAGACTCCACTGTTGCCCAGTCAACTTCTGTCGCGTAAGGGTCTAGGAATACTACAGCTCGCTCACTTGACCGCATGTCTTGGCAGATTAGGGGCAACTCCTCATTCGCATCTCCCCTAATAACCTCTATGTTTCTACTAGGATGTTCGGCTTGCAGGCCACTTAGTGACTCGATGAATTCCACATCCTTTTCCACGAAGATGAGGTGGTCAAACGGTCTGTCGTCAATCTCCAAAGCTATCGTTGCCGATCCTGCTCGGAGCTCGTCAAATTCGCCGTAATTGCCTGGATCTTCAGGCTGCTTAGCTTGGTACCATCCTGAACCGGCAAAAGCGTCGATATAAATGAGACTAAAGGGCTGGTTCTTGAGCGCAGTGGTATAGGAGTTCAAATAACTCCTGAGGATGTCCAGCTTTTCCTGTGTCCATGGGCCGCCGAAACTGGGATGTTGGGTCATGGTCTAAACTGCTACCGGCATCTCCTGCCACAATCGACCATCCAATAACGCCTTATCCCCGCTCCGCTTCCCCTTACGTCCGCCCCATTGCTTGAAGAAGAAGCTCACCTTTGCATGCGTGGTCTGTTCTTTGAGGGAATCTGCCCACTCCTCCTCCATCGGGCGGGCGCGAGGGCCACTCTCGCCGCCCACGATGACCCACTGGAGCGTTCCGTCGTATAGCCAGGGCGTGAGATCAAGCGGACCCAATAGTGGCTCGGCTGACACGAACCGAACCTCTGCGGGAATCCGGCCAAGCACAGTCAGGCGCGGCGCGTACTTGTCATTCTCAACCGATGTCCCGATCCAAACATTGGACGGCCACTCGCTGAACTCGTGCTTGCCACATTTCTCCCACCATCCTGCCGCCTTGCCAGGTCGCTTGGTCAGCACCTGGAAAATGTGTTGATCCGCCTGCCGCATGACGTCAAACACTTGTGAGATGAACTCAAATGGCACCTTGGGATGGAACAGGTCGGACATGCTGTTCACAAAGACGCGACGAGGAGCCTTCCAGGTCAACGGAGCGTTCAGTCGCTCAGGCAGCAACGTGACCGTGTCCGGCGATTTCTCGTAGCCCGGCACGCCCATGGCGTGAAGGCGCGGGTACAGCGCGAACATATAGCAGTTGTCGCAGCCTGGGGAGACACGTGAGCAGCCGGTAACGGGGTTCCACGTCTCGTCCGTCCACTCAATAGTCGATGCCATTTCACGCCCCTTGGCTAGCGATTTACGCTGCGGACGGATAATAAAACAAGCGTTCTATAATGTCAAAGGGCTGGCCTAGCTCGCCGTCCCCGGCGGCGGCAAGAACGCGATCAGGCCGCTGAGCGCGAGTGCAAGCGCAAGGAACGCCATGACGGACAGGACGAAGATGCGGCCGAACGTCCAGCCTTCGCCACGTCGGCGCGACCTGTTGTTGCCCCGCGGCTGATTCCTGCGCATTCCTGTGGGCGCGTCCGCTGCGACGTCCTCCCGCACGCGTATGCGCTCCAGGAAAGAACGCCGCTCCGCGCGATTGCCGCCCATATTCGGTTGGCCGCCACCACGGCCATCGCGCCCGCCGCCTCGGCCCGGCCTCGGAGTCTGATTTCGTCGCCTGCTCATGCCTCAATAGTACCCTTTACCGTCGAGTCTTCTCCAATGCCGACCGAATTTGCCTGCCCTCCGCGTCGATGGACAGCACCGCTATGCGCTTGTCCCCGCAGGCAAGACGTAGCCCTTTCGGCAGATCGATCTCCGAGTTGGTGCGGCCCGTCGTGATCATCGCGTCAATGTCCCGGTAGTTCCGCCGACTGAATCCTTGCGTCGAGCCAAGCAGCGATGTGACTGCCCGTTCAACGACAACATGCCGCAGCGCCGCGTGCGCCCCGCGCATCACTCCGCGATCGATGCACACGGACTGCCGGTTCTCCGTGATCTGGCACGCCTCTTGCCACAGCTCCCATGCCTGCGACTCCAGGTACTCCAGCGCCAGCCGGGCATCCTCAGAGGCCCGCCCGACGGCGTCCGACGCCCCCTCGCGGATGCGTTCCATCAGCGGCAGCAATTCATGCCGCACGCGATTCCGCAGATGCGCCGGGTCGGTGTTTGAAACGTCCTGCCGGGGCCGCAGCCGACGCTCTTTCAGATAGTCCATCACGTCTGCCCGCGTCACGCCAAGCAGAGGCCGGAGGATTGGCACGCGCTCCCCATCAGGCAGCGTGAACGGCGATTCTGACTCCTCCCCCATGCCCGCCAGCCCGCGCAGGCCCGCGCCGCGCAACAGGCTCAACAACACCGTCTCGATCTGATCATCCGCTGTGTGCCCAAGCGCAATGGCATCTGCCCGCAATGCAGCGGACTCCTCGAGCAGCGCCGTATGCCGCGCCCTGCGCGCAGCTTCCTCAACAGAAAGCCCCTCCACACGCCGAAGCTCTTTAACATTCACCCGCCGCACGTTAAGGGGCACGTCCCACCGGGCGCACAGCCGCTGCACGTACGCCGCGTCGCCACGCGACTCCGGGCGTAAGCCATGATCCACGTGGACGACATGTAACTCAAACTGGCAGTCGTCCCGTAAATCGACCAGGCTCGCTAGCAGCGCGGTAGAGTCCGGCCCGCCTGAAACGCCTACGAGTAAACGCGCCCCGCGCCCCACAAAACCGCCGGACGCCAACGCTCTGTGGACACTGCCAACGAGTTCGGACCCTGTCGCTAGGTTGGTTGGGGCCATAACAAGATTAGTCAGTACGGGCGGGCGCAACGTTCAAGCTCGTCAGCGCCCATTGAAGCTCATCCGCCGGCCCGATGACGTTCGGCGCGCGCGAAATGAGGAGGCTGTACGTGCCCGGCGTGATTCGCAGCCGCCCGTAGTTGGACAGCGGCATCCCCAGCGCCCGGCACATGATGGAATACAGCGCAAACGCGTGCGACACGATGATCACGTTGTCCTGCGCGTCATGCGACCGCGCCACGGACTCCACAACGGCCCACGTTCGATCCTGAAGCTGCTGCAGTGTCTCGCCGCCGTCCGGGAACTGCGCGGTGGCCGGATCGCGAGTCCAATGTTCGAAGAAATCCGGGAACATCTCGCGCATGTCCCGCAATGGCGCGCCGTCCAGCCCGCCGAAGTTAAGCTCGAGCAGGTCATCCTCGGGAATCACGTCAAGGCTATGCGGCGTGGCGATAGCCTCGGCAGTGAGGGTCGCCCGCCGCGATGAACTCGACATAACTGCCGCTACGTTCATAGAGGCAAAGGTGCTCGCCAGCGCCTGCGACTGTGCGATGCCGGCCTCGTTGAGCGGAACGTCAGCCCGCCCTTGTGCGCGCCCCTCGCGATTCCACTCCGTCTCCCCATGCCGCACCAGATACAGGTTCACGACAACAATTCCGCCTCAGTGTCCTCATCCTGGTTCTGCCACGCCGCGTATACGGCTTGCACAAGAGTGGTCAACCTCTCCCTGTGCAGTTCCCATTCCTGCCGGTTCAGATGAAAATGAATATCTGTCTCGGGATTTTTCCAAGCGTCCGCAGGGCCCCGGTAGCTTCTCGGTTCTATTCGGTACTCAATATCCCTTACAAGCTCCCTAAACTCGTCCAGACACAATGCCTTGGTCTCGCTGAAAAACGCGATGCTGATTGTATGCTCTCTGAAGGTATCAATACGTGTGGCTCGCCTAGAATCCCTGCCTCGCCCTAGGTGTATACTGCGTCCGCGGGCTTCTATTCTAACGGTAGATTCAGGCCAATTCTCACTGAACATGTGGCGAGCATCATCAACTAGGTCACGTGTCCCAAACCTTTCTATTTTCTCTTCGAAGTCCCGCTCCAGTTCCACTCGTGTGCGGCGTCGATTTGTTGAGCCGCGGTCTGGTTCGCCCGCTGCATCTACCGCCACTTGCTTGGCAAGGATGGTCTTGCCGTTGTGGTCGAACGCGTGAAAAGTCAACAGCGAGATGTCCAAGCCACTATTCTGCGCGAGGAACCGCACCATGCGTTCCGTTGTAGGATCCGCTCCCAAGCCGACAAGAACCAAACGCAGCTGTTTCAGCGACTCCAACTCATCGCCGTACCTCTCCTGAAAGTTCTCGATTTTCTCAATGTCGCGTTCGCCTGATCTTTCTGCTATGTGCTCAGCGAGATCATCAAGTCCCATGAGGTTGAGGGCGGATGCGTAATCGATAATCTGCGCGACAGCGTCACGCGACAGCCTCCCGCGCTTCAACTCAAACACCACCAGATTGCCGTCCTCCGGGTCGATGCCGAGCAGATCAAGCGGTCCACCCTCGGTGGAGGTCTGCCGCCCCACGAGTTTCAAGTCTTTGATAAGCAGATCCGGATTCTTGACGAGGATATCCTCCAGCAGACTCTCTAATTCCAACTGTTTTTTCGGTTCCAAGGGTTTAGCCTGCGTTCCATCCAATTCCCATAGTTTGATGTCTTCCAACTAATCCTCCCAGGAAACTCCAATACTCCCTTATCCCGCGTCCTCCGTGCGCACCGTCACCTCGTCGATGCGCGCGCCGTGGATCTGCGCCACCGTAATCTCATACGGGCCGTGAACGAGGGCCTCCCCCTCCTCGGGAATCCGCCCAAGCTGCTTGAGCACGAACCCGGCGATGGTCTCATACTCGCCGTCGCCGTCCGGCAGGTGGATGTTCAGTTGCTCGGCCAGTTCGTCGATGTGCATGATGCCGTCCACGCGCACCGTCCGCTCATCCACCGCCTGGAATGCCTGCGGTTCGCCGGGATCATTCACCGGTCCGACGATGAGCTCGATGGCGCGGCTGAGCGTCACGAGACCGGAGATGTCGCCAAACTCGTCGACCACCATCACCATGCGCGACCGTTGGGCCCGCATCTCGTCCATGAGGTCGTCGATCATCTTGGTCTCCGGGACGAAGTGTGTCTCCCGCAGGTCCGTTGTTACGGAACTGTTCACGGTGAGTTCGCCCAGGGCGTGCTTGTGGAGAACGCTCTTGATGGAGAGGATGCCCGCCACGGTGTCCGGCTCATCTCCCAGAACGGGGAAGTGGGAGTGGGAATGCTGGGCGTAGATCTCAAGGAACTCTGAGAGTGTCGTTCCGTTCCGCACCCAGATGACCTCCGTGCGCGGCGTCATGATCTCCCGCACCATGCGGTCGCCGAACTGGAACACCTTGTGGACCAGCTCCGCCTCCCGCTCCTCCACCGTTCCCTGTTCCACGCCGGTTCTGATCATCGCGCGGAACTCCTGCGCGTCCACCACGGCGCGCCGCGTCCCGCCCGTCAGCCACGCCACAAAGCCCGCGAACGTTGTGAAGACAATCGTTATTGGCGCAAAAACAAAGGAGAAAACCCGGAACGGCGGCGCCAGAATTATCATCACGCGTTCTGCATGACGCGCGCCCACCGTCTTGGGTGTGATCTCAGCGAAGACGAGCAGGGCAATGGTAGTAATCACCGTGGCGGCAACGAGACCCTGCTCCGAGTTCTCGAGCAGTGTCAGGGCGATGCTGGTGGCGATGGCCGCTGCGGCCGTGTTGGTAAGGTTGTTGCCGACCAGCAGCGTCGAAAGAAACCGCTCCGGCCTCTCCTTCAACCGCTCCGCGATGCGCGCCCCTCGTGAACCGTTCTCGGCCCGGTGCCTCAGGCGATGTGGTTGAGACGCGAGAAAAGCCGCCTCCGTGCCTGAGAAGATTGCCGAAAAAAGAAAGGAGAGCCCCAATAGCACTAGGCTAATGGTCTCGACCTCCTGCATGCGCGCGCGTCCCTCCTCTCTTGTGGGAGATTGCCGTCGTTATAGGTGACTATTCTACATCCCGCGCGGCAATCGTTCGCGCCAGGCGCCCAAGTCTGGGGAGAGCTAGCGCCCACTGGTATCATTAATGGAATGCTATTTTGAGAGCGCGGGGATTTTCGAATGGCAAAATACACGACGGCCAGTTTCAGCATTTCGGGCGGCGAGGCACAGCCCATGGCGCCCTATATCCGTGTCTGGGATGACAGGCAGCGAGAGGGCATCGAGGCCGTTTGCGGTCTGGTTGAAGTCGTCTCGGGCCCGGTGACAACAGTCTCGGACATCGTCTGGGAATCGCTTGAGGAAGGGCTCAACGCCCAGCGAACGCTGACGACGACACGCTATCTGCAGAACGCGATTGAGTCTGCCCAGTTGACCCTCAGCGGCTACTCGGTGCGCGGCTGGCGCGCGAGCGCGGTATTGGCCGCGCTCACGGGGGATGAAGTCTACCTTGCGTGGGCCGGGCCGGCGGTCTCCTGGGTTGTTACCAGTAAGCAGATCTACTATCCGGGCTATGTGACGCCGGATAGCTCGGTCAGCGCCCTCGGAGAAGAGGGTGAGGTGCCCATCTACGTGGCAAACGAGCAGATTGGCGATGGCGATACCATCGTGATTGGCTGGTCGCAGATGCCGGATGTCATTGAAGAAGAGCACATATCCACGATTATCAAGTCCGGCATTGATCCTGCAATGCGTTCGCTCTACCGCATGGCCGCGCAGGAGAATGAATTCGCCATGTTGATGCTGCAAAATACTCCGGCCTGAGCCCGAAGGCTCACTCAGAATCCACGCCACCATGACACCATGAGAGTCCTTGGTATCGAATCATCGTGCGATGAGACCGGCATTGCTATCGTGGACGATGGCCGTCACGTCATCGTTCATGGCCTGTCGTCGCAGGCGGATATCCATGCGCGATTCGGCGGCGTGGTCCCGGAGATCGCGTCACGCCAACACCTGCTGACGTTCCCCACCCTCCTCCGTGATGTCATGCAGCGGCACGATGGAGACCTCAATCTTGATGCCATCGCCGTCACGTACGGCCCCGGACTGGCGGGGTCCCTGCTGGTGGGCGTCAACTTTGCCAAGGCGCTCGCCATGGCGTGGGATCTGCCCCTGTACGGCATCCACCACCTTGAGGGGCACGTCTATGCGAACTGGATCGCGGACGGGCAGTGGGACAGTGAACTGCGCGGCGACCCGCTGCTGCCATCCGTGGCGCTCATCGTCTCCGGCGGTCACACGGACATCGTGCTGGTTGAGGAGCACGGCAACTACCGGCTGCTGAGCGAGACGCGGGACGATGCCGCAGGCGAGGCGTTCGACAAGGTGGCGCGGCTGCTTGGCCTCGGCTACCCCGGCGGCCCGATCATCGAGCGTGTCGCGAAAGAAGCGACCGACCCCGTACGCTTTCCCAGCCCGCTCATCAGGGACTCATGGGATTTCAGCTTCAGCGGACTCAAGACGGCCGTGCTCCGCGTCGTGAACGAACGGGGCGGGACGGACGCGCTCAGTGGGGAAGACGTCGCCAACATCGCCGCCGGCTTTCAGCAGACCGCCGTCGTTGGCTTGGCAGACCGCCTGCTTGAAGTCGCGCGAGCCACCAAGGCGAAGTCCGTCATGCTGTCAGGCGGTGTCGCGGCAAACAGCGCCCTCGGCGAGGAGGTCCTGCGAAAGGCGGACATGCCCGTATGGCGGCCACGCCCCGGCCTCTGCACTGACAACGGCGTCATGATCGCTGCCCGCGCCGCCTTCGTCATCGAAAACGGCGCTCAACCCGATGACGGCAGCCTGGACGCCGTCCCCAGCCTCAGAATGACGGCCTGATCTTGGGTTAGCCGCGCCCCAAAAACGGCTGCCTGATGGGCAGCACGGTCGCATCAAGCATCGTCGCGTACGGTGGCATCACGGCCATTGCCAACGCCGCAATCGCCAATTCGTCCACCGACATCGTTGCATTCGGATCCTCAGGCCCGCGCCACTCCAGCGTCACGCTCCCCGGGTGAAGCGCCCCCGCCGAGATTCCGTGATCCCGCCCTTCGAGGGCCGTCGACTTCGTGAGGCCGATGATTCCGTGCTTGGAGGTCGCATAGGCAGCGGAATTCCACCTGGGAATACTCGATGAGATGCTGCCGATGTTGATTATGCGGCCGCCTCCCTGCGGCTTCATGATCTTCATCGCCTCTCTTGTACAGATGAAAGCCGCGGTGAGGTTGATGGTGATGACCTTGTTCCACGTCTCCAGCGAAAGCTCGTCCACAGGCCCGCCGTCAAACACTCCGGAGTTATTCACGAGGATGTCGACTCTCCCGTATTCCGCCATCGTCGCCTCAAAGAGGCTGATGATCTGCTCCTCGCTGGTCACGTCCGTCTGAACCACGAGGGTAGGTGATCCATATCCGCGCATCTCCTCGGCGGTCTCATTGAGGTTCTCAAGTTGTCGCGAAGCCAGGACAAGGGTCGCGCCCTCCTTGGCGAAAGCGCGCGCAATCCCTTTTCCAATCCCCCTGCCCCCTCCCGTAATGATGCAGACCTTCCCATCAAGCTGTCCCATGAGTTCCTCCCCGTGCGTGACCCTATAGGCCGTTAATGTAGCAGTCCCCCGCTCACCAAGTGGTGAGCGGGGGACTTGCGGTCTCGAATCAGGTGAGTCGGCCTAGTAGTCCATCGGCGGCTGCGGCGGCATCGCCGGTGTCTCCTCCGGTATGTCCGTCACCAGCGACTCCGTGGTCAGGACCATGGCGGCGATGGACGCGGCGTTCTCAAGCGCCGTGCGCGTCACCTTGACGGGATCGATGATCCCGCGCTCAACCATGTTGCCGTACTCGTCGCGTCCGCCGTCGTAGCCCTCGCCCTTGTCAAGGCGGCGAACGGCGTCAACGATCACGGAACCTTCCTTACCGGCGTTCTCCGCGATCATCCGCATCGGCTCCTCGAGCGCGCGTCGGACGATGGCAGCGCCGGTGGACTCGTCGCCGTCAAGCTCAAGGTTGTCAAGCGAGGCGGCCGCGTGCAGCAGGGAGACTCCGCCGCCGGGGACGATGCCCTCTTCAACCGCGGCGCGCGTGGCGGACAGGGCGTCCTCAACACGCATCTTCTTGTTCTTGAGCTCAACCTCAGTCGCCGCGCCAACACGGACGACGGCAACGCCGCCGGCCAGCTTGCCGATGCGCTCTTGGAGCTTCTCGCGGTCGTAGTCGGAGCCGGACTCGTCCATCTGCGCCTTCAACTGCGCGATGCGCGTCTGGATGGCCTCGTCGCTGCCTGCGCCCTCAATGATTGTGGTGTTGTCCTTATCGGCCACCACGCGGCGCGCGCGACCGAAATCCTCAGGCTCAACGCTGTCCAGCCTCTTGCCAACCTCTTCGCTGATGACTGCGCCGCCGGTCAGGATCGCCATGTCTTCCAGCATCGCCTTGCGGCGGTCGCCGAAGCCGGGGGCCTTGACGGCCAGGCAGTTCACCGCGCCGCGCAGCTTGTTGACCACAAGCGTCGCGAGTGCCTCACCCTCAATGTCCTCGGCGATAACGATGACGTTCTTGGAGATGGCGATTGCCTTCTCAAGCGCCGGAACGATTTCGCTGACGGCGGACACCTTCTTGTCCGTGATAATCATCACGGCGTCGTCGATGGCGGACTCCATGCGCTCGGAGTTCGTCACGAAGTACGGCGAGACGTAACCGCGATCGAACTGCATCCCCTCGACGTATTCCGTCTCGTACTGGATGCCGCGCGACTCTTCAACGGTGATGACGCCGTCCTTGCCCACCTTCTCCATGACTTCGGCAATCAGGTTGCCGATCTCGGAGTCGGACGCGGAGATGGACGCGACCTGCGCAATCTGCTCCCGCCCGGAAACCGGAATCGCCAGCGTCTTGAGCTCGCCAACGGCCGCATTCGTGGCCGCCGTGATGCCGCGCTGCAGCACCATGGGGTTCGCGCCCGCCGCGACGTTCTTCATTCCCTCATGGATGATGGACTGCGCGAGAACCGTCGCCGTCGTCGTGCCGTCACCGGCGATGTCGTTTGTCTTGGACGCCGCCTCTTTCACGAGCTGCGCGCCCATGTTCTCGAAAGGATCCTTCAGGTCAATCTCCTTGGCGATGGATACGCCGTCGGAGCTGACCGTGGGCGGGCCGAATCGCTTGTCAAGAACGACGTTGCGCCCGCGGGGCCCAAGCGTGATCTTGACCGCATCGGCGACGGCGTCAACGCCGCTGCGCAGCGAACGCCGCGCATCCTCGCCAAATATGAGCTGCTTTGCCATTGAGTGTGCCTCCTGTACCCTTCTGACCTGTGACTAGCTGATCTTCGCCAGGATGTCGGACTCCCGGAGCACCAGGTAATCCTCGTCGTCTTCCTTCAACTCGGTTCCCGCGTACTTCGCGTACAGAACCTTGTCTCCCACCACGAGTTCCATTGGAATCCGGTTGCCCTCGTCCGTGAGCCGTCCCGGGCCGGCCGCGATGACCTCACCCTCTTGCGGACGCTCCCGTGCCGTATCCGGCAGGACCAGCCCCCCCTTGGAGACCTCCTCCTGCTCAATCGGCTTGATCACAATTCGGTCTCCCAGCGGCTGAAATGTGCGCGCCATACCTCTCTCTATCCCTCCTGTAACTATCCCTGTAACCGTCGTTTTCGCAGAATTAGCACTCTCGCGCCGAGAGTGCTAACACGCGCAGTATACGCATATCAACATCCCTCACGCAAGACCCATAGATGACGTGATGAGTCCCGCCACCCTCCATTTGATTCGCGCTCAGACCCACCGACTGCCAATTCGGATTTAGCTTACGCAGCTTCAACCACCAGCGCGATGCCCTGGCCGCCGCCGATGCACAGCGATGCCATGCCGAACTGCGCCTCGCGCCGCTGCATCTCATGCAGCAGGGTCACGAGGATGCGCGTGCCGGACGCGCCGATCGGATGACCGATGGCGATTGCGCCGCCGTTCACGTTCACCCTGTCCGTGTCCAGCTCAAGCTCACGCGTCACCGCCACAGACTGTGCCGCGAACGCCTCGTTCAACTCAAACAGATCAATGTCGCTGATGGACAATCCCGCGTGGCGGACGGCCCGCTGCATGGCGCTGATGGGCCCGATGCCCATGATGCGAGGATCGACGCCCGCGGAGGCGTAACCGCGCACCTTCGCCAGGGGCTTCAGGCCATGCTCGTTGGCGAACTCTTCGGAAACGACGATTGTCGTCGCCGCGCCGTCATTGATGCCGGAGGCGTTGCCCGCCGTGACCGTGCCGTTGTCCTGCGTGAAGGCGGGACGCAGCCTGCCCAGCGTCTCCGTCGTGGAGTCGGGGCGCGGGTACTCATCAGTGTTCACGACAACGGGATCGCCGCGTCGCTGTGGAATCTCCACGTTGACGATCTCATCCGCGAACCGGCCGCTGGTCATCGCCTGACCGGCCCGTCGTTGTGACTCAGCGGAGAAAGCGTCCTGGTCCTCGCGTGACACGCCATACTCGGCGGCCACGTTCTCCGCCGTGATGCCCATGTGGCAATCTTCCATCGCGCACCACAGCCCGTCGTGGACCGTCGCGTCGACCAACTCGGCGTTGCCGAGCCGATAGCCGTAGCGGCCGTTTTGCACCAGGTACGGGCCTTGGCTCATGTTCTCCATGCCGCCCGCGACCACGTAGTTTGCATCGCCGGCGCGAATGGCCTGTGAGGCGAGGATGACGGTCTTGAGCCCGGAGCCGCACACCTTGTTGATGGTGGTGGCGGGCACGCTCACAGGCAGTCCGCTCTGGATGGCGGACTGCCGCGCGGGATTCTGTCCCAGTCCCGCCTGGATCACGTTCCCCATCAGGACCTCATCGGGCTGAATCTCATCCGGAACGCCCGCGCGCTTGATGGCCTCCTCAATGGTGACTGCGCCCAGCTTTGGCGCCGCAACACCGGAAAGGCCGCCGCCCATGCTTCCCACTGCGGTTCGCACCGCGCTCACGATCACTGCATCGCTCATGGTTTGATTCCCCCTTGGGTTTGTGTGCCCGTGGTAACCGATCGAGTCCTAGCGGTAGTACATCCCGCCGTTCACGTCGATCGTCGCGCCCGTCATGTAGCTCGCCTCGCTCACGATGAACCGCACGACCTTCGCGATCTCCTCAACCTCGCCCAGTCGGCCCAGAACGGCCTCCTTCTTGAGGTTCTCCTTCATCTCCGGGGTCAGGCCGGAAATCATATCCGTATCGATGAACCCGGGCGCGATGGCGTTCACCTGGATGTTGGTGCGCGCGCCCTCTCTCGCTGCCGTCTTGGTGAAGCCCAAAAGCCCCGCCTTGGCCGTCGAGTAGTTGATCAGACCAAGCCGTCCGGCCTCGCCGACGATGGAACTGATATTGACGATGTGGCCGCCGCCGGCCTCGCCCATGATGTTCCAGACCTTCTTGGTCACATTGAATGTGCCGGTCAGGTTGACTTCGATGACGCTGTCCCACTGCTCGTCGGACATGTTCCTGAGCGTGCGGTCTGCAGTCGCGCCCGCGTTGTTGACCAGAATCTGGACCGGTCCGAGGTCGGACACGATCTGATCAATCTGGGAATCAACCGCCGCGCGGTCTGCAATATTGAACTGGTACGCGCCGGCCTTGCCGCCCGCGCCCGTGATCTCACTGACCACAGAGTTCGCGGCTTCCTCGTTCGCGTTGTAGTTCACGGCCACCGATGCGCCGCTCGCCGCCAGCTCGATTGCCGTTGCGCGGCCAATGCCGCGTGATCCACCCGTAACCAGCGCCACCTTGCCGTCCAACAGTCCTGCCATCGTCCTTACCCCCTGTTTCCTAACTTCTCTGCTCCGTCATTCCCGCGAAAGCGGGAATCCATCGGGTCTCGTCCCAACTCCCTTCGTCATTCCCGCGAAAGCGGGAATCCAGAGAGCGTCCATATCGATTAGTTCTGATAATCGTACTTGTCGCCTACACCTCAACCGGCGGCGTGTACTCACCGAACACATCCCGCAACGCGCCGCTGATCTCGCCTGTCGTCGCATAGGCGCGCACCGCGCCCAGGATCGGCTCCATGAGATCGCCGTCTCCGCGCGCCGCGCCTCGAAGCGCCTCAAGCGTATTGTTGACGTCCTCCGCGCTCCGCTCGGCACGCACTCGCTCCAGCGACTGATGCTGTTCCGCAACAACACGGTTGTCCACGCGGAACACCTGCAGCGACTGGTCCTCATTGCCGTCGGTGAACGAATTGACGCCAACCACAACTTGGTCGCCATTCTCAATGGACTGCGCCATGTCATAGGACGCCTGCGCGATCTCCTTCTGAATGACGCCGTTCTCGATTGCCGTAACCGCGCCGCCGAGGTCCTCGATCTGGCGCAGGTACTGCCACGCCTTCTCTTCAAGGTTGTTGGTCATCCACTCGACGAAGTACGAACCGGCCAACGGGTCCACCGTGTCCGCCACTCCGGTCTCATGCGCCAGAATCTGCTGAGTGCGCAGCGCGACACGCTGCGCCTCATCCGTCGGGATGCCAAGCGCCTCGTCGTAACACGAAAGCGCCAGGCTCTGCACGCCGCCCAGCACTGCCGCCATGGCCTGGTACGCTGCGCGGACGATGTTGTTCTGCGGCTGCTGCGCCGTCAGCGTCGATCCGCCCGTCTGCGTATGCGTGCGCAGCATCCACGAGCGCGGGTCCTGTGCCCCGAACCGCTCCTTCATGATCTTCGCCCACATGCGGCGCAATGCGCGGTACTTGGCGACCTCCTCAAGGAAGTTGTTGTGCGTATTGAAGATCCATGAGACGCGCGGCCCCCATGAGTCCGCGTCGACGCCGCGCTCAACAAATGCCTCGCCGTACGCGATGGCGTTGGCGAACGTGAAAGCGATCTCCTGCGCCGCCGTGCTGCCGGCGTCACGCATGTGATAGCCGCTGATGGAGATGCTGTTGAATCGCGGCATCTCCCGGGCGCAGTAGCCAACCAGATCAGCCGCAAGCCGCAGCGACGGCCCGGGCGGGTAGATATACGTCCCCCGCGCGATGTACTCCTTCAGCACGTCGTTCTGGGCAGTGCCCGTCAACGCGGCGGGTTCATGACCCTGCTTTTCGCCTACAGCCACGTACATGGCGACAAGCAGCGCAGCCGGCGCATTGATGGTCATGGACGTGCTGACCTTGTCCAGCGGGATGTCCTCGAACATCAACTCCATGTCGCGCAGAGAGTCGATGGCCACGCCAACCTTCCCGACCTCGCCAAGCGAATGAGAATCATCGGAGTCGTAGCCAAGCTGTGTTGGGAGATCAAAGGCGACGGATAGCCCCGTCTGCCCCTGCTCCAGCAGATAGCGGAATCGCTCGTTAGATTCCGTCGGCGTGCCGAATCCGGCGTACTGCCGCATGGACCAAAGCCGACCGCGATACATCGTTGGTTGCACGCCCCGCGTGAATGGGTATTCGCCCGGAAATCCTACGTCATTGAGAAAATCCAGATCGGAGACATTCTCAGGCGAATAGGCACGGCTGATGCCCTCAATCGAGTCTGTGCCAAACGACTCCTTGCGCTCACGAGCGCCGGCCGTCTTTTCCTCCCACGCGGTCTGAGCCGCGCGGATGTCTTCTTCAGAGCGTGTTGCCATAGCGACGCCCCCTAACCCTCACTGTCCTCCGGCTTTCGCGGAATCAGCACGCTCCGCTTGAACGTCATCACCGTCTCTTCGCGTTGATTCGTCGCGCGGGTCTCCACCGTCACGACGCCCCGATCCGGCCGTGTATCGCTTGGCCGCACAGACAGCACTTCCGTCTCCGCGTATATGGTATCCCCATGGAACGTGGGCTTGTGGAATCGGATCTCATCCAGCCCCAGGTTCGCAATGGCGCGACCGGAAACATCTGAAACGCTCAACCCGAAAGCAATATCCACAACCAGGTTGCCCACGACCACGTTCTGGCCGAATTGGCTGTTCTTGCCGAACTCTTCGTCGATGTGCAGGGGGTGGTGATTCATCGTCAACATGCAGAATGCGATATCGTCCGCCTGCGTGATCGTCCTGCCGGGCCAGTGCTTGTACACCGCTCCCTCTTCAAACTCCTCAAGATACCGTCCGAATTGCATCCTCGTCTCCCACTCGTCATTCCCGCGAAAGCAGGAATCCAGTGCTCCTAATTCTCGCCTAGCTCACCGCGTACCGCTGCAGCACACTGCGAGCGATGATCGTCCGCTGAATCTCGTTGGTGCCCTCATAGATCATCATGCCGGGCGCGTCGCGGAAGAACCGCTCCACCGGCATCTCCTTCGTATAGCCTATCCCGCCGTGAATCCGCATGGACTCCAGCGTCGCCTGCGTCGCCACCTCCGTCGCGAACAGCTTGGCCATGCCAACTTCGGTGTCGGCGCGCCCGCCCTGGTCTTTAACGCCCGCCGCCCACCGCGCCAACAGCCGTGCCGCGGTGATGTTTGTGTACATATCAGCGAGTTTGAGCTGAATGGCCTGGTGCTCTCCGATGGGCTTGCCGAACGCCTGCCGCTGCTGCGCATACGTCGCGGCAGCCTCGAACGCCGCCCGCGCCACGCCGACGGCCCGCGCAGCCGTGTTCACGCGCCCCACCTCGACCCCGCTCAGTATCTGGAAGAATCCCTGTCCCTCCTCGCCGCCGAGCAGGTTACTCGCAGGCACACGGAGGTCGTCCATCGATAGCTCGGACGCCTCGATGCCCTTGTAGCCCAGCTTCTCAATGTCGCGTGTCACATTGAAGCCCGGGTATTCGGGCTGAACAAGCAGGCAGGAGATGCCGCGATAACGCGGGTCCACGTGGGGATCCGTCTTGACGGCCATCGCGAATAGGCCGCCGCGCCGCCCGTTGCTCACGAACAGCTTGGAGCCGTTCACCACGTAGTCGTCGCCATCCTTCACCGCAACGGTCTGGATTGCCTGCACGTCGGAGCCCGCGTTCGGCTCCGTAATGGTCAATGCGCCCCGCCGCTCAGCCGTCGCCAGCTGCGGCAGATACCGCTGCTTCTGGTCATCCGTGCCGTACGAGGCGACAAGGTGCGTGATGATGACGTGGGTGTTCAGAATCCCGCCGAGGCTCATCCACCCCCGCGCCAGTTCCTCCACCACGCCGGAATAGCTCACATACGTCGCGCCGATGCCGCCGTACTCCTGCGGAATCATCAACTCGAAAAGGCCAAGCTCCCGCATCCCCTGCACGAGCTGGTCCGGGAAGGTGTTGTTGTGCTCAAGCTCGTCAACGACCGGCACAACCTCCCGGTCGACCCACCTGCGCACCTCAGCCGCAATGGCGTCCTGAGGTTCGATGATGGGATCAGGCATGACGCTCTCGGACGGCGGTTTCTCTAGGCGACGTGTCGGCCCGCCTGCCGCAGTACGTCGTAGCCGGTGATTTCCGCGTGTCGCGCGGCGTGCTCGGACAACCAATCCGATTCAACTTTGCCGGCCTGCGCGGCCTTCGCCAGCAGCACAAGATACCCCTTGGCCGTCGCCTCATCGACGAACTCGCCCGTCTCCTCAAAGACGAACGCTCCGCCGCCGCGCTCATGGTAATTGTCAATCAACCGCGAAGCGTATTCGGTCAGGGAATCACTCGGCGTGTACGCCATGTTGGCCATCGGCGCCTGTTGCGGGTGGATGATCCATGTGCCGTCCATACCCAGGTTCGCCGCCTCGACGTTCTTCTGCAGCAGGTCCTCATTGATCTTCGCCGCGTCCTCCTCCGACGTGTCGCGCCGGACGAGGGTGAAGAACACGTTGTCGATGGCGTGCAGCTCAGCCGCCTTTGCCGCCACCGCCATGTGCTGCTTGGCGTAGTGGAAGTTCTTGTTCTGGTCTTCGACGACGTCCACGACGCCCATCACCGCCGCAAAGTCCGCGATGCCGAAGATCAACCCCGCCATCCGGGGCGAGGCCGTCGCGATCTTGCTGACGTTGACCATCGCCTCCGGCGTCTCGATCAACGTCTCAATGGCAACCTTTGTCGTCCAGCCCGCCTCAAGCTCAAGGGCATCAAGCAGGCGTGACACGTAGATGACGTCCTCAGGCCCCGTCACCTTCGGCAGGATGATTCCGTGGAACTTGTCGACCGCCCCCCGCATGATCGTTTCCACGTCGCCGAGGAAGAAGCGGGAATGGATGTTGTTCGGGCGGAACGTGACCACCTTCTCGCCGTAATTCAGCGTGTTGAACGCCTCCATGATCGTGTTGCGGGATGGCTCGCCCTTGAACTCATAGGGGCACGCGTCCTCAAGATCTGCCATCACATGGTCGACTGGCGCGGAGGCCGCATTCTCATGCATCCGCATGTTGTGGCCGGGATACGTCATCTCCGTCCGCGGAACGACGATTCGGCTGCCCTGGTCAAGAACGAACATCTAAATTGGCCTCCTGTACGGATACTGGAAAACGACCCGGTCGCGCCGATGCTGCCAATTACGCGCCACGCTACTCGTCACGCACGGTGTCCAGCATCACAAGCGCCTCACCGGTGAGGACCACTTCATCTTTCTGATTCGTGCACGTGGTCGAAATGGTGGCGCGGCGGCGCTCAACGTCAAGCTCGGTGACCTCAAGGGTTGCAGTGATCGAGTCCCCAAGCCACACAGGAGCCCGGAACTGCAATGTCTGTCCCATATAGATGGCGATTGCGTTCGGCACCAACTGAGTGCCGATTGCGGCGGAGATAACGCCCGCCGTGAGCATGCCGTGCGCTATTCGATTACCAAAGCGCGTCCGCTTGGCGTAATTGTCATCCAGGTGGATGGGCTGAACGTCACCGGACGCCTCCGCGAACTGCTCCACGTCATGCGCTGAAATCTCTTTCGTGAATGACACGACGGTTCCAACGGACACGCCAAGAACCTCATCCGCCAATTGGTACCCCCTTTGCGCAAGGCGGCTCAGTTAGTCCCACCACTGAATGACGCCGCTCTTGGCAGTAACAGACACGCCGTATCGTACCATGCGACTCCTATAGCCGTCATTTTTCCGTGAGTCTGCGCCACTCGCCGAATTCCGCGCTAAACTGTGTGGTCAGAGTGGTTGACCACACACGTCTACAGAATGAATCGCATGGAACAACACGCCCGCATCGACCATAGAGGAAATAGGCTGTGAACGTATTCCGCGGCATCTCGTTGGCGTCGTTGACGTTGCTTGTCCTCGTTGGCGCCGCCGGCGGCGGTGAGCAGACCAATTCAAGCCGCGGCCTTTGGACCGTCTACAACGTCGAAAACACCAGCATCGCCAGCTGGTTCCTCACGGAAGTCTATGAAGACGTCCATGGGCGCAAGTGGTTCGCGAGCTTCGAAAACGGCGCGTCCCTGTACGACGACGGGGCGCTCATCACCTACAACGCCACCAACAGCGGCATCACCGCGCGCACCACGTCGTTCATCTACCATCCGCATGGCGTCGTCTGGGTCGGAACCGAGAAGGGCATCGTCGTTCTTGAAGAGGGCCAATGGTCGCGCCTTGATCAAGACGGGGAACTTGGGCTGGATGACGTGTTTGTCTCCGCGCTCCTGCTCGACAGTCAGGACCGGACATGGGTCGGCACGTGGGGCGAGGGCATCCGCATCCTTGAAGATGGTGAATGGACGTCATTCAACTTGGATAACGGCCTTCCTGACGATCGTATCTGGACCTTCTACGAGGACTCTGAGGGCCGCATCTGGGTTGGATCAAAGGGCGGTGCAGTGGTGTTCGATGCAGACGGACAGCGCACCGTCTACACAGCAGAAAACAGCCCCCTGGCCGCAAACGAGATCCGCGTTTTCCTTGAAAACTCCGATGGCGATCTGTACATCGGCGCGTACGGCGGTGGCCTGAACGTTCTGCATGCCGATGGTGAATGGAGAGAAGACCCGTACACAGTCCTGGAGGGCATGCCGTCCAACTTCGTAACGGCCCTCGTTTTCCAGACGCCGGATGAAGACGCCGTCAACGATGAAGAAATCCTCTGGGTAGGCACGGAAGCCGGCATTGCAACCTTTGATGGGACTTTGTTCACTGAACCGCTCAGGGTCAGGCAGCGCGAACTCTCCCACCATTTCGTTGAGGACTTGCATTGGGACGAGGACGGCACTCTCTGGATCGTGACCTACGGCGGTGGCGTCACCATATATGACCCCGAGGAAGAGACGTATGAATGGCTCTTTCCGGCGGAAACCGGCCTCCCCGCCAACGATGTTTACGGGCTCCTTGAAGACAGCCAAGGCAACATCTGGGTGGCCACGTCCCAGGGCGTCGCCAAGTTTGATGGCCGTGTTTGGGAGACCTTTACCCAGTTCAACAGCGGCCTCGCCTATCGATACGTGACCGGCCTCGCGGAGGACAAACACGGACGCGTCTGGATGTCCACACTCAGCGGCGGCTCTGTCTATGACAATGGTGAATGGACCGAATACGACAGGTTCGGTGATGTCGAAGGGGAGCAGCAACTTCCCAGCAACTCCCTCTTCAACGTCTACTACGACAGCCAGGACCGGGTGTGGTTTGCCACCGGCCTCGGCGCGGCCGTGCTTGAAGACGGCGAATGGACGCTCTACAACCGCGGCGACGGCCTGAACACCAACATCATCAGTGTTGTCACGGAAGATTCCGCGGGTCGCGTCTGGCTCACGCACTGGCAGGGCATCAACATCTTCGACAACGGCATCTGGAACAGCCTGAAAACGGAGAACGCCGATATCCGCACCGACCTCGTCCTTGCCTCCCGTGAAGACAGCCAGGGCCGCATGTGGTTCGGAACCATCGGTGATGGAGTCGCTATCTATGACGGCCAGCAGTGGATCAAGTTGAATCGGGCCAATGGACGCCTCCCCAACGACAACGTCCGCTCATTCGCCGAAGATACGGAAACGGGCCGCTATTGGGTCGGCACGGACGGCGGCCTCGTTGGGCTTGTGAACGACGAGCTCTGGATGGTCTATACGGCGGAGTCAACACCGTTGCCGAGCAATCGCGTCAATGAACTCTTGCTTGATCGAGACGGCAACCTGTGGGTTGGCACGGCGAATGGCGTCGCCGTCTTCCATCCCGGAGATGACTTCCCCTTGCTGGAAACCGCCGCCAACATCTTCCCGTGGAGCGATTCCCCGTTCAGGGACGCCACAGGCCGTGATCAAGGCGACCTGGGTTAGCTGAGGAACGGCTACTGCGCCGCCACAGCCTCCGCCCGGCCGTTTGATGATGTTGAGGATGTCGAAGCTGTAGACTTCCGAGTAGTCCGGCGCGTCGTTCCGGTCGTCGTTCGACGCCGCCTCTTCCGCGCCGGCTCCTTGTTCACCCACAGGTTCTCCTGCGCAACCAGGTCCGGCGTGAGCAGCGTGCGCAGATCAGCCTTGTCCCAGAGATCAGGCGACTGATTCGATTCGAACGTCACGACCTGCACGTACTTGCCGAGGTTCTTAAGCGTCTGGATGGCATAGGCGAAATCGCCGTCGCCGGACACCAGCACCGCCATGTCGTAATAGTCCTGCCACGCGTAGTACAGCAGGTCCGTGGCGAGCATGATATCCACGCCCTTTTCAACCACCTGGCCGTCGCGGATGCGCGTCGTGCCAAAGCGGGTCTCCAAATAGGGAATCAGGTTCAGAGCCTGCAAGAAGCGTTGCTGCTGCTGGAACTCGGCAGGGCGGCGTTTCTCATCTTGGATGATGTTGTAGTAATACGTGCGGAAGAGCGGACGCTCGCCCGCGATCCACTGGATGAATGCCGCGAAATCGAGATCAGTCCGTCCGCAGGATTCCTCAAGGGCGTGATAGAGATTGCTACCGTCGATGAAGATGGCGATGCGCTCGCTGCCCTCGCGCCACGGGCGGAGCTCATCAGTCGAGGCCGAGCTTTGTGTATCGGGGGCCGTAGGGCACCTCCTAATCATTTGAACCGTTTCAAAAACTGTCTTGACGTAAGTATACCCCACCCCATCACTCCAACACGCCCGTTCACCCTGAGCTTGTCGAAGGGTGAACCTGGCAAAAGACACGAGCCGCCCCCCCACCGTCATTCCGGCGTAGGCCGGAATCCATCCCGTGGCCCGCAAGGGCCACAACTCCCCCCTCACCCACAAGTGGGAGGGCCGTGTGCGACAAGCACCGTCATTGACACACGACCCGCGCCTCTAGCAGAATATCCGTGCCACAGGAGCAACCGGTTCACAAAACCGTTTGCGCGAGTCGTTTTTGCGTGAAATCCGCGTAAAGACATGAGTTCTCTCATGTCTCCTCGCGGACTCGCGCAGCCGGTGCTCCTGTGGCGGGAAACCATGTCTGCACGCCGCGAGGAGGCACCGGATGGACAATCCCAACGTCCACGATCGGACGCCGATCTCTACAACTCCACCGGGTTCGCCCTACCTGTCGGGCAACGCTCTTGTCTGCGGGGACAACCTCGACATTCTCAGGGAACTGCCCGACGAGTCGGTAGACCTCATCTACCTCGACCCACCGTTCAATTCCAATCACGATTATGTCGCCGCATTTGGCGACAAGGGTAAAGTTGATAGACAACTCCGCGATATCTGGCGCTGGACGACGGAAACCGAGGCACGGTTTCAGCGATTACCAGTCGGCAAACTGCGCGATGCGGTAGAGGCAGTCCGTCTTGTGAGCGGCAAGAACTCCCCCATGTCTGCCTATGCCCTGTTCATGGGACTGCGGTTAGTCGAGATGCACCGCGTTCTCAAGGCAACAGGCAGCATCTATCTGCATTGTGATTATCGCGCTGATTGGTTACTCCGAATCCTCCTCGACAAGATCTTCGGGGAGAAGAACCTGCGGAATGAGATTGTGTGGTGTTATTCGGGGGGCGGGCAACCCAAGAACGACTTTCCCCGCAAGCACGACATCATCTTTAGGTATAGCAAAACTGGGAAGTACTTGTTCAATAGGGATGACGTGAGAGTTCCCTATGATTCAGACTACCAAGCCACGGTATTCACGCGAGAAGACTCGCGAGCGCCAGGCAAGACATACGGGCCGAACAAAAAAGGCAAGGTTGTTGAGGACTGGTGGCGTGGCATTCCACGCCCTTATGGAGAAGAGATTGTCGGCTACCCCACGCAGAAACCGCTTGCTCTGCTGGAGCGCATTATCACAGCGAGTAGCAACGAGGGCGACCTCGTACTAGACCCATTCTGTGGATGCGGTACAGCAGCAGACGCGGCGGCGATGTTGGGTCGCAAATACTTGGGAATCGACGTGAGCGCTATCGCAGTACGGGTGATGCAACAGCGGCTAGAGAGTCGCGGCGGCGATGCGTTCCCGTCCGTGTATCGCATGGGATGGGAAGATTATGAGTGGGAGGCTTTCGAGCGCCGGGCGCAGTTGCATGAGTCGGACTCCGAAGATGGACAACCCGGCTGGGCTTGGGCTGAGGACAAGGTAGCGGGACTACTCAACGCAGTACCCAACGACAGAAAGATCGGCGATGGTGGTGTCGATGCGCGTTACTACACTGCGGATGATGAGGTCATACCGATTCAGGTGAAGATGTACAAGGGACAAGTGGGCCGTCCCGAACTAGACAAGTTGCTTGGCGTGCAAGCGAGTTGGAACAACCAAAACATCAACTCCCCGATGTCCGTGATGGTGACACTCTATCCCCCCCGCGAACGACTGCGTGTCTTTGCCGCAGAACAGGGCAAGGTGCGATTGCGTGGAGAGGAGTACCCGCGCCTGCAAGTCCTGAGCGTCCAGGAGATGTTGTCGAAGTCAGTCCGCCCAAAGCTGCCGCCGGTAGACCCGCGCTACTTTGTTGGGGATACGCAAACGAGGCTTGCGATAACTGGCGGCTAGCAGATCAGGTCTTGTTACCGCAGACGCTTGCCGACTGCCGCTCCTAAATCAAACTCTTGGACTGCCCCCCGTCGATATTGATCGTCGTCCCCGTCAAAAACCCCGCCCGCTCCGAACACAGGAACGCGATGAGGTCTCCCACCGGCTCCGGCCAACCGAACCGCTCCATCGGCAGGTTGTTCTTTATAAAGTCCTGCACAACCTCCGGCTCATTCTGCGTCTGGAACCGGTCCCAACTGCCCGTCGGGAACACAACCGACCCAGGCGCGACCGAATTGATCAGGATGCCGTCCTTCGCGTAGCTGAGCGCCGTGCTCTTGGTGAACGCGATGAGGGCCGCTTTAGTCGTCATATACGCCACGCCGCCGCCATGCTCGCGCCCCCATATCGAGGACACGTTCACGATGCGCCCCCACTGCCGCTCCTGCATCCCCGGCAGCACGAGGCGGCTCAGCCGGATCGGCCCCAGCACATTCAACGCCCACAGGTCCGACCACTCCTCTTCGCCGATGGCAAGCACGTCACCCCGTCTACTCGCCCCCGCATTGTTCACAAGAATGTCGATTGGCCCAAGCTGCTCGACAACCGCCCCATGAAGCTGTTCAAGCGACGCCGCATCGGTTATGTCGGCGGCGATGGCAGCCGCCGAGGGTGCCCCCGCCGCCGTCAACTCCGGCAGGACGATATCGAGGTTCTCCTGCGTCCGGGCGCAGATGGCGACTTTCGCGCCCTCCGCCGCGAGGCTCAGCGCCGCCTGCCGACCAAGCCCCCTGCTTCCGCCCGTGACAAGCGCAACCTTGTCCGCGATTCCGAGATCCATAAGTCCCCCGCTTCCCCGCTGTTGCTATAGCCCTTCGGCTGCGTTGGCCGCCAGGTGCCGCCACACGCCGCCCACCGCTGCTTGCGCCCGCGTGCCGCTCACCAGCTCCCGGAAGTGCGGCAGTTCAGACGTTGGAGGCTGCGAATTGCTCTCGGCAATCTGCTCCTCGGTGATTCGGGCGTGCCCCGGCCCTGCCGCCGCGTACGCATACCAGTTCATCCGCGCCTGCTCCTCCAGGTGCGCCATGTTCATCACCGCGTCGCCCGTCGACGTGCCCACCGCGACCGCCCCGTGCCCCTGCAGCTGGAGCACCGTCGCGTCCCCCAGCGCCTCCGCCACGCCAACGCCGTCCTCCTCGGTAAGGATCAGCTTGCTGTGGGGATACACGGGAACGGGCTGCTCCACAAGCTCCAGCCCCTCGCGACACATCGGCACGAGGTTGACGCCCAGAATGCCCATGACGATGGCAAAGCGTGGGTGGACGTGAACGATGGACTGCACGTCCGGCCGAGCGCGATAGATGGCGGAGTGGATCTTGACCTCAAAGCACTGCGTGATGCCGGGCGGCCCGTCCACCTTGAACCCGTCCAGGTCGCAAACGACCATCCCCTCCGGCTCTGCGCGAGCGAGCGCATCGATAGCATAGCCGCGCCCCTTGACGACGAACCGCTCAGGATTGTCCGGCACCCGCATGCTCACGTGCCCAAGAGAGCCGAGCACGCCGGACGCCAGCCCGATATCCGGCAGCACCCGATTCGCAATGGCCACCTCTCGCTTAACGTCATCCAACTGCATCGTCATGAGTCTGTCCTCCCCCAAAGCGCCGACTCGAACGGTATAGGCAAATCGTAGGCGGACGCCTCCCCGCCCGTAAAGCAGGCGATTGATCAGGCCGAAACCTCATCCAGCGCCGGCATCTCCTCGTCTGTGAGCGCCCACCCCAGAGCGCCCGCGTTGTCCGCCGCCTGTTGCGCCGTCTTAGCGCCTGGAATCGGCACCGACCCCTTCTGGATCAACCACCGGAGCGCTACCTGTGACGGCGTCTTGTCCTCGTGCCGCCCAGCGATTTCACGCAGCGCCTCAACAATCGGCTGCGCTTGGACAACCTTCTTGCGCAGTCGCCGCCCCCGCCAACCGGCGGGTCTATTGTCCGGCGTGTACTTGCCCGTTAGCAGCCCCTCTGCGATAGGGCTATAGGCAATCACCGTCACGCCCAGGTCCTTGCACACGTCCAGCAGCCCCTCGTGCTCGATGTGGCGATCAAGCAGGCTATATGGCAGCTGGTTGGACGCGAGCGGAATACCGGCCTTCGAAAGCAGTTCATGAGTGCGCTTCGTCAGATCCGCATCGAAATTTGACACGCCGACGGCTCCCACCAACCCCTCGCCATGCACCCGAATCAGCCCCTCGATCCACTGCCTGAGCCGCAGCCGCGCGGGAACAACCGGCCAGTGGATCTGGTACAGATCGACGCGCTCCAGTCCAAGCCGCCGCAGACTCGCCTTGAGCGCGCGAGGCACATCCGCCGTCCGCCACCGCCATGGATAGGGCATGTACTTCGTCGCGATAAAGGGCTGTGCAGCCCCACTCCCCTCATTCCGGCGAAAGCATGCCCCGTACTCCGATGCGGGGCCGGAATCCATCGGGGTGTCTCCATTGCCTGAACTCGAAAGCTCCCCTGCCAACCGCCCAAGAATTCTCTCGGACTTCCCCCGCCCATATAACTCCGCCGTATCGAACAGCGTCACACCCGCATCGAGCGATGCCCGGAACGCCCCGCGCACGTCATCCTCGCCATAGGACTTGCCGTAGCCCCAGTACCATGTCGAACCCCACGGCCACGCCCCCACCCCCAACGGCGCAATGGAAATCCCCAACTCCGGCGGACCAAACGGGCGTGTCTCTGGGGAGCCAGTCACGTGACCGCCGCCAACTAGACTCGTGCGGACCAGGGGTCGAACACCTCGATACCGCACCCCGTGTAGTCGTCTACATTCCTGGTTGCAACTGCGCTGCCGTGCGACCGGGCTATGGCCGCGATCTGGCAATCGGCTTGGCTTATGGGGCGCCCCGCAGCCCTCCTGTCAGCGGCAATCAGGGCATAGAGCTGAGCGGCCCCACTGTCAAACGCCAGGATGCGGTTACTGAAATAGACCCCAAAAGCGCGCTCGGCGGCGTCATTCAACAGACGCCGCCTCTGGCCGTCGGGCAGAATCGCGATGCCCGTCCGAATCTCGGCCTCCGTGACGGCAGTGACGAACAGTGTTTCCGCGACTTGGCTATCCACCCATGCCAAGACACCGTCGTTCGGATGCTCCCTCATCAACTCCGACACCACGTTGGTGTCAAGAACAAACATCGGGATCCGCTCAGTCGCTCAGATCAGGCAGATCGCGCATGGGTTCGCGAGACGGGATTGGCAGATCCACGCCGCCCAACGGCTCAAAAAGTTCATGGATGGCTGTGCCGAGGCCATGGGCTAGCGTACCGTCCTCATCAAGAGCCGCCCGCAAGATGTCGCGAGCCTCCTGCTCCATCGACCGGCCATGCTCCGCCGCTCGAATGCGGAGCCGCTTCTTCAGGCTCTCATCCAGATTGCGCACCGTAATGCTGGCCACGGCCATCTCCTATCCCGTGGAAACTTCGGATGATTGCAATGCCATCACTGCCATCACTGCAATCATTATCGACAATCCCTCAACCGGACGCAACTAATACCCAACTCCGCCGGGCCGAACGGCCTAGTCTCAGCCACGAGGCTTTGGGGAGATTAATCCCGCGCCATCCACCGCAAAACGGGCCTGCGCGCCGCCAGCGCCTCATCAATCCGACGCACCGGCGTCGTGTGCGGCGCGCCCCGCACCAGGTCAGGGTCTTCAGACGCCTCCTGCGCAATGGAGATCATCGCGCCGATGAACACGTCCAGCGTTTCCCGGCTCTCCGTCTCGGTCGGCTCGATCATCAGCGCCTCTTCGACGATCAGCGGGAAATACACCGTCGGCGCGTAGAATCCGTGGTCGAGCAGCCGCTTGCAGATGTCTCCCGCCCGCACGTCGTGCTGACGCCGCTGCCGTGTGGCCGAGAAAACCGCCTCGTGCATGCAGATACGGTCGTATTGCAGATGGTAGTGGTCCTTCAGTCGGGCGCGGATGTAGTTGGCGTTCAGCACCGCCGCCCCGCTCACCTCTTTCAGGCCGTCTGCCCCGTGCATCCGGAAATACGTGTACGCCCGCAGCAGCACCCCGACGTTCCCCGCCGCCGAGCCGATGCGCCCGACAGACTGCGCCGGCGCGGCGAGGTGATACAGGCCATCGTCGCGTTGTTCCACGTGCGGCGTCGGCAAAAACTCCGCCAGGTGCTCCTTCACGCAGACGGGCCCCGCCCCCGGCCCGCCGCCGCCATGCGGTGTCGAAAACGTCTTGTGGACGTTGATATGCACGATGTCGAAGCCCATATCGCCCAGTCGCGCCCGTCCCAGCAGCGCGTTCAGGTTCGCCCCGTCGCCGTACACCAGCCCCCCCGCCTCATGGACGAGTTCGCAGATCTCGGCGGTCTTTGGGTCGAACAGGCCCAAAGTAGTCGGCATCGTCAACATGATGCCCGCCACCTCCGGCCCCAAGACCGAACGCAGCGCGTCCATGTCGACGTTCCCGACCGGATCCGTCGGCACGGTGACGAGTGTGAATCCCGCCATCGCCGCCGACGCCGGGTTCGTCCCGTGCGAGGAGTCC
Organism: Dehalococcoidia bacterium; assembly: GCA_009841045.1. Lineage (GTDB taxonomy): Bacteria > Chloroflexota > Dehalococcoidia > UBA6926 > UBA6926 > VXMO01. The sequence continues at coordinate 7,649 of VXMO01000010.1, read as the reverse complement.
GGCGAAAGAACTACGGTGCGCTTGCTATCGTTGCGACTCCGGTGATACGCCCGGAAGAGCAGCATCCCCGTCAACTCGCCGTGCGCCCCCGCGGACGGCGCGAGGCTGGTCGCGTCCATCCCCACCACGCTCGCCAGCATCTCTTGCAGGCTGTACAGCGCCCCCAGCGTCCCCGCGCACACCTCGGGTGGCAGATACGGATGCGCGTTCGCGAACCCGGGCATCCCCGCCACCGTCTCATTGACTCGTGGGTTGTACTTCATCGTGCAGGAGCCGAGCGGATAGAAAGTCGTATCGACGGCGTAATTCGACTGGCTGATGCGCGTGAAATAGCGCATCACGTCCAACTCGCTGATCTCCGGCAGGAGAAGTTGCTTGCGCAGCGTCGTCTCTGGAAGTGGGGGCGTAACCGGTGGGACAGCCGGAACGGGCGTCGTCACCCCGCGCCGCGCCGGTCGTGAAACATCCAGCAGCAACGGCACACGCTTCTCCGCCGCGTCGCCGATGGCCAAGATGGTTTCCTCGCCTGCGGGCGCTGTTTCGACCGACGGCCAATCCGATAGGGTAGTGGCCGCCGATCCGTCTCCCGCCTCCGCCTCTTCAGATACCCCCGCGATACCCGCAAGGGCGTTGACGAGCCGATCAATGTCGGTCGTTGTAGACGTTTCAGTGATACACAACAGGAGTCCGTTCGGCACGCGGTCGGACACGTCGATCCCGCCGATGATGCCGTGCGCCTCCCACAGCCGCCGATTTACTTCTGCAGGCGGGATCGGACACTCGACCACGAATTCCTTGATGAATAGCGCGTCCTCGCCACCGTGAATGGAGAAACCGGGCAGAGAAGAAATGCGCCGCGCCGCATTGTGGGTTGCTTGGTAACAACTGAACGCCACCTCGCGCAGCCCCTGCGGGCCGAGAGCGGCGGTATGAACGGCCACCGCGATAGCTGCCAATGTCTCCGCCGTACAGATATTGGATGTCGCCTTTTCGCGCCGGATGTGCTGCTCCCGCGTCTGCAGCGTCAGCACGAACGCATCGCGGCCGTCCGCGTCCACGCTGCGCCCCACAATCCGACCCGGCATCTGCCGCAGGTACTCGTTCTTGCACGCAAAGAAGCCAACGCCCGGCCCCCCGAACCCGAGCGCGATTCCAAGCGGCTGCCCCTCCGCCACGACAATGTCCGCGTCGTATTCCCCAGGCGGCCTGATCAGCGCGAGAGACACCGGCTCCACAGCCACAACCAGCAGCCCGCCGCGCTCATGAATCGCGTCGGCAAGTGCATCGGGAGCGTCATCTATGAGGCCGTCATACGTAGGCTGCTGCACGATTAGGCAGGCGGGTTCGCCCTCCGGCGCATCGTCGATACCGTCGATAACCGTAATCTCCTGCGCGCCTGCGTATGTCTCCAGCGCGGCCCGATACAGCGGCGACACGCTGGGATGCACAGCCACGTTCCGGCGGCGTGTCAGACGGCACGCCATCAGCGCAGCCTCCGCCAACCCGCTCGCCCCGTCGTACATCCCCGTGTTCGCGGCGTCCATGCCGGTCAGCTCACAGACGACTGTCTGGAACTCAAAAAGGGCTTGAAGGATGCCCTGGCTCGCCTCCGGCTGGTACGGCGTGTACGGCGTCAGGAATTCGCCGCGGGAGATGATCGCTCCCACTGCGTTTGGCACGTAATGCCGCGCGAACCCACCACCCAGAAAGGATGGAGCCGCGTCCGCGGACACGTTCAGCGCCGCCATGTGGCCCATGTGCGTAACCACATCGTGCTCGGACAGCGCCGGAGGCAAGTCCAGTTGTGGATTGCGATATTCAGTGGGAATATCTGCAAACAGATCATCAACGTCGTTCACGCCGATGACATCAAGCATGTGCTGCCGGTCGGCAGCGGTCATGGGTACGAAGGGGGCGGGATTGCGCTGCTCAGTCACCGCCGCTCAACTCCGTCAGGAATGCCTGGTATTCATCGTGCGAGAGTAAGCTCTGTAATTCGCGCTCGTCCTCAATGGTCACGCGCAGCATCCACCCCTCGCCATACGGGTCCTCGTTCACCAGTTCAGGCTTGTCCTCAAGGCCTGAATTGACCTCGGCGACCGTGCCGCTGACCGGCGAGAAGAGATCCGAGACCGACTTGACCGACTCAACCTCTCCGAACGTCTCGAACTGCTTGACTGCTGCGCCGACCGTAGGAAGATCGACATAGACAACGTCGCCCAACTCGCCCTGCGCATAGTCCGTAATGCCGACCGTGGCCGTGTTCGGGTCCGCATCGTCCCGCGCCACCCACTCATGCTCGCGGCTGAATACCAGGTTGGCCGGGTCAAATGGCATATCACGTCCCCCAGTTAGTCCGTCTCCGCGCCCGGCGGAGCGGCAAAGTGCCTATTCATTCTAGCCGCAGAACGAGGGAGTTTGCCCAGTACTCGCGTGGCGTCGTCAGCCGCGATCCGCCTGCAAGAATGGCAATGACACCGTCGTCGCGCGCACGGTCCGACCCCTGATATCAACATCAACGTCGTTTCCCGGTTCAGATAGATCTGTCGGCAGATACGCAAGCGCAACGCTGTAGTCGAGCGACGGCGAATACGCCCCGCTCGTGATGACGGACTCCCCGCCGTCCCCCGTCCGCACCGTATAACCATGCCGCGGCGCAGACCGCCCCTCCACCGTGAGGCCCGTGATGCGCCTCTCGATGCCATTCGCCGCCTGCTCTCGCAATCGTTCAACGCCCCCAAAATCCTTATCCAGGTTCACGAACCGATTAAGTCCCGCCTCCAACGGCGTCACCGTGTCATCCATGTCCTGCCCGTAGAGCATCAGCCCTGCCTCGAGTCGCAGCACGTCCCGCGCCGCCAGCCCGCACGGCGCAACGCCGCGCTCCTCCACCAGAGTCCGCCACACGCGCTCCGCATCCGCAGACGGCACGATCACCTCGAAACCGTCCTCGCCCGTGTATCCCGTCCGTGAAATAAGCGCTGATGCCCCTGCCACCGTCGCCGTACGACACCCAAAGCGCCCCAACTCAGCTAGTGTCAGGTCAGTCAGCGCCTGCAGCGCATCAACCGCCCCCGGCCCCTGCACGGCCATCATTGATGTCTCATCGCGTTCATGGCCGATAGTCACACCCTCGCAATGTTGACCAAGCCAGGCCGTGATTCGATCCCAACTCGCCGCGTTGCACACCATCAGGAACTCGTCGTCCGCAAGCCGCATCACGACCACGTCATCGAGAATGCCGCCCGCCTCGTTGCAGATAAGCCCGTAGCGCGCTCGACCGGCTCGCAACGTTCCCATATTGCTGGTCACGACGTGATCGAGCGCACTAGCCGCGTCCTCCCCCGTCAGCCTGATCCGCCCCATGTGCGAAACGTCGAACATGCCCACGCGCTGCCGCACTGCCGCGTGTTCGGCTAGCACCCCGTTCGAGTACTGCACGGGCATATCCCACCCGCCAAACTCGATTATCCGCCCGCCAAGCGCGACGTGCGTGTCGTAGAGAGGTGTGCGCAAGTTGGTCATCAGTCTTCGGAATTGGCGGCTGCCACCCGCTCCCGCAGCGCCTCTTCTTGCTCCATTTGCTCCGGCGTCATCCCCGGCGCGAAATCCTCCGTCTCGAACAGCGGACGAATCTCGATTTCGGCCATCCCCGGCATCGGCTGTGGGCACTTCTTCACCCACTCAACTGCCTCATCCATGTCCGCCACCTGCCAGACCCAGAACCCGGCTACGAGTTGATTCGTTTCGGGAAACGGCCCATCCGTAACGGCGTTCGTATCGCCGTCGAGCATGACGCGTTTGCCGTGCTCAGAGGGTTTTATCCCCTCCCCGCCCAGCATCACGCCCGCCTCCACAAGCTCCTCGTTGTACCTGCCCATGGCCTCCAGCAACTCCGTGGAGGGCATGATTCCCGCCTCGCTCTCGGCGGTCGCCTTGATCAGCACCATCACCCGCATCGTCTCGCCTACTCCTGTCCCATACCCCTCTACTGCCATCATACCGCCACCCCTCCGTCATTCCCGCGAAAGCGGGAATCCAGTGCCGCCCGCAGGGCGGCCACAGCATTCGCTATCATTTTGAGCGCAGCGAAGAATCTAAAGACTCATCTGACAAGATGCCGGAACGCGGCAAGCCTACTTCTTCTTCAGACAGAGCAAGACCGCGAACCTAAGCCGTAGCGCAGCTACCCGCTCACCCTGAGCCTGTCGAAGGGTGTGCGGCACTTGACGATGCATTGCCAGACTGCCAACCTAGCGCAGGTACAGCTTCTCCGGTGAGAAGCAACAGAGTGGGGGCACACAATGGCTGAATACGCAAATCCAAACGCACTGGTGGACACGGAGTGGGTCGCGCAGAACCTTGATGTTGCCGGTGTTCGGCTCGTTGAGGTCGATGTCGATACGGCGGCATACGACCAGGGACACGCGCCCGGCGCAGTCGGATGGAACTGGCGATCTCAACTCCAACAGAGCGTCGTCCGCGACGTCGTCTCCAAGGAGGAGATTGAGCAGCTGCTTGGGCAGTCCGGCATCGGCAACGACACGCGCGTCATCCTCTACGGCGACAACAACAACTGGTTCGCCGCGTGGGCGTACTGGCAGTTGAAGTACTACGGGCATGAGAGCGTCCAGCTCATGAACGGCGGGCGCGCCAAGTGGCTGGCCGAAGGCCGACCAACCACGACGGATGCTCCGACAATTACCCCCCAGACGTACGCCGCCAATGATCCGGACACGTCCATCCGCGCCCTGCGTGACGACGTGCGAGCCGCCCTCGGCTCCTCCGTCCTCGTGGACGTTCGCTCTCCGGCGGAGTTCAGCGGCGAACTGCTCGCCCCTGAGAATCTCCCGCAGGAGGGCTCCCAGCGCGGCGGCCACATCCCGGGCGCAGTCAACATCGGCTGGGCGCAGGCCGTCAACGAGGACGCCACGTTCAAGTCCGCAGACGAGCTCAATGAGATCTACGGCGGGCGCGGCGTGACCGCCGACAAGGATGTCATCGCCTACTGCCGCATCGGTGAGCGCTCCTCGCACACGTGGTTCGTCCTCAAGGAGCTGCTCGGCTATCAGAACATCCGCAACTACGACGGCTCCTGGACCGAGTGGGGCAGCGGCGTCGGCCTCCCCATCGAGCGCTAAATCACTCCCCTCATTCCTGCGAAAGCAGGAATCCATCGGGACTCCCGTTCGCCCTGAGCCTGTCGAAGGGTGAACCCGTCATTCCCGCGAAAGCATGTCCCGTACCCCGATACGGGGCGGGAATCCAGTGCCGCCCGCAGGGCGGCCAGGTCTTGTCATTCCGAGCGCAGTCGAGGAATCTAAAGTAGTGACCACCACCGAACAGCTTTACCGAAACGCCGCCGGCCTCGCCGAGATTGGCGAGGTTATACAGCCCGATGATGCCGTCTACGCCGGGGAAATCCCCATGGCGGCGCTCACGGAGGCGGACCGTCTGCGCCTCCTCGCCTACCCCGGCTCCCTCGCCCGCCGCGTCCGCAGACGCAGCCAGACGGCAAGGCTCCGCGTCATCTACGTCGTGCCCGATTGCGCGACGGATGAGGCCGCTTTTGAGCCGGGCCGGCCCTTCAACCTGACGCCGAGAGGCCGTGCCTACAACAGGCAACCGGACCCGGAAGCGGCCGATCCGTCCCGCGCCCACTATTGGGAGGCCCTGTTTGACGCCCACGCGGAGGAACTGAAGGACTCCGCCCGCTCAGCCGATGTGGAGATCGTTAGAGCCTCGGAACTCGTCAATAACTCCGGCTTTCTCTCCGTGCTCCGCCTTGCGCTCCGATCCCCCGGCCAGATAGCGGACGCAGTACGTGAGTCCAACCCGGCGGCAGAGATAGACGAAAAGCCGCTTGTCTTTGCGGGCGCGGCGTGCCGGGAATGTGGGTCGATCAACGGCTCGACCGACTACGATCCCGACTGGGACCGCGCCCAATTCGAGTGTGAGGACTGCGACCACTCGCAGGAGGCTGACATACAGGAGCAGCCCATGTGGATGCAGGAGGATGTCCTGCGCGCCGCCACAATCGCCGCCCTCAACCCCGCCGTCGTCATTCGACGCCCCGCCGCAAAGTGGGATGCCCGCGAAGACCTCGTCGATTCTTTACTCATGCTCGCGGTCGGAGACGGCGCGCAGCCGCCAACCCGACTCATGCCCCCAAGCCTGGACAGCGAACAGGGCGGCACCCCCCTCAAAGACCTCATCCGCCTCGCCGACGACTGGGACGAAGACTACGCCGAACTCCCGTAACCCCCCTCGTCATTCCCACGAAAGCATGTCCCGTACTTGATACGGGGCGGGAATCTTGATCTCGGAATGCAACCAAACCCTTTACTGTCAATCCCCTCATTCCTGCGAAAGCAGGAATCCATCGGGACTCCCCCGTTCACCCTGAGCCTGTCGAAGGGTCTCCCCCTCTGACCGCCAAGCCGGAACGAGGCATACCACCTCATTCAGGCATCGAAACTGGATCGCGAACCGAGAGCCGTAGCGCAGCTACTCGTACGGAATACTCTCCAAATCCTCGATGCCCCCGTCGGGCGTGAAACGCCACACGCCGATGTAGCCCCGACGCACGTCCCCGTGCTCATCCCACTCCAACACGCCGGACGTCCCGTCGTAATCGATGTCTCTGCCGTCGGCCAACGTTGCCAGCCCATCCGCTACACCTTTAGCAGTGCCGGGAATAGTCTCCCCCGGCGGCCGGGCAATGTCCCGCAGTTGATCACGAATAGCCTCCCCGTCGACGCTGCCCGCCGCCTCCGCCGCAAGTGCAATCGCCACCGTCGCGTCGTACGTCTCCTTGACGTAGGCGAGAACCGGGAGTTCTCCGTAAGTGGCGATATAGGCAGCATCCCATGCTTGCGCGTCGTTGCTCTGCGGCGGGGGAGCACTCCCCGTTCCGTACATCCCCGCCAACCTGTCGACCCCAACCTCCTGAATCAGGCTCAGCCTCTTGGCAGAGTCTGCGAACACGAATTCGCTGTAGTAGCCGATATCGATTGCCTGCATAACCAGTTCGATGGCCAGACCCTCAAAGCCGATAACCACCAGCGCCTGCGAGCCGCTCCGCACCGACTCCAATAGCGGCGCTGTGAAATCAGTCCAGTTCGGATCGACGCTAACGGACTCTAACGGGCCGTCCCATGACGCGGTAAAGGCATCGGCAAGCCCCGCCCCATAGGCGTCATCCTGGTAGATCAGGGCGATGTTTGTGAAGCCCTGCCGGCGAGTAACGTCCGCCAGAATTGGCCCCTGCGCAACGTCCGAAATCGCCGTCCTGAAGAAATACCCGTCGTCGTGAACGTCCGTCAGCAGCGGAGACGTCGCCGACGGACTGATGGTCGGGATGCGGTGCGACGCAGACACCTTCTCGGCAACCGGCAAAGACGCGGAACTTGCATTCGGCCCCACGATGGCGTGGACGCCCTCCTCATCAACCAGCCGCGTCGCCTCCTCCACGGCCCTATCGGGATCCCCCGTCGCGTCCGCCACCACGCCGACCACCGGCATCCCCAGCACGCCCCCCGCCTCGTTCACATGCAGGATCGCCAACTCAAAAGCCCGCTGCCGGTCCGCCGACGCCTCCGGTGACCCCGTGAAATTCAACAACAACCCAATCTTTAAGGGAGTTTCAT
>VXMO01000030.1 GCA_009841045.1 Dehalococcoidia bacterium | reverse complement strand
TTCTTTCTCCTCCCCCTGTTGCTGCTCCTGCGCTCCGCACACCCCGGGCCCCCCCCCCCCCCCCCCCCACCGCCTACGCCATCGCCGACTACGATGCGTCGTTCATGATTCTACCGATGGCCATCGCGGGCGCAGGCATCGCGAGCTCCATCATCGGCACCTTCCTGGTGCGCTCTGGCGAGCAGGCGTCGTTTGCGAGCCTGCTGTGGTCGATTCGACGCGGTATCTTTGCTGCCGCCATCCTCGTTGCGATTGCAACGTTCGCGGTAGTCAACGTGCTGGAGTTCTCTGACGTCGAGATTGGCGGCAGTACGGTTGCCGCGGCTGACGTCGGGATTCGACTGTTCGGCGCGGTGCTCGCCGGTCTCATCGGCGGCGTGATCATCGGCCTCATTACGGAGTACTACACCTCGTACGACTACGGCCCGACGCAGCGCGTCTCCCAGTCGGGAGAGACTGGCCCCGCAACAGTCATCATCAGCGGCTTCGCGACGGCGATGCAGAGCACGGTGGTGCCGGTGCTGGTGGTCGGCGCGGCGATTTGGATCTCTTACGAACTGTTCGAGTTCTACGGCGTGGCCATTGCCGCCGTCGGAATGTTGTCCACGCTCGGAATCACCCTTGCAACGGACGCCTACGGCCCCGTGGCGGACAACGCGGGCGGCATCGCGGAGCAGGCCAGTCTCGACCCCGAAGTGCGGGAGCGGACGGACGCTCTCGACTCGCTGGGTAACACGACCGCTGCGACAGGCAAAGGCTTTGCCATTGGCTCCGCTGCTCTAACGGCGCTGGCACTCATGGCGGCCTATGCGCAGGCTGTTGACCTGACTGTGATCAGCCTGCTGGACTCCAAGACGTTGGTCGGACTCTTCATCGGCGCGATGCTCCCGTTCCTGTTCTCCGCGTTCACGATGGCCGCCGTTGGCCGCGCCGCGAACGCGATGGTGAACGAGGTGCGGCGTCAGTTTCGTGAAATCCCGGGCATCATGGAGGGCACGGCAGAGCCGGAGTACGCGCGCTGCGTGGACATCAGCACCCGCGGCGCGCTGCGTGAGATGATCGTGCCGGGCGTCCTGGCCGTCGTCGCGCCGGTTCTGGTCGGAGTCCTCATGGGCAAGGAGGCGCTGGGCGGCCTGCTCATCGGCTCCATCGCCGCCGGATTCATGATCGCCATCACCATGGCCAACGCGGGCGGCACGTGGGACAACGCCAAGAAGTTCGTCGAGACAGGCAACTTCGGCGGCAAGGGCACGAGCCACCATGAGGCGACGGTTGTAGGCGACACGGTCGGCGATCCCTTCAAGGACACCAGCGGACCGTCGCTGAACATCCTGCTGAAGCTCATGTCCATCGTGGCACTGGTCTTTGCCCCCTTCTTCCTGGACTACGGCCCGATCCTGTAGCCAAACCAAAGAACGCTGGCTTGGGGCCGGACATCAAGGTGTCTGGCCCCTTATCTCGTCTACAATGAATAGACGATGATTGCCACTGCTCCAACTAAGGTCGCCCTTGAGCCTGTCATCGGGCTTGAGGTGCACGCCCAGTTGCTTACCAAAAGCAAGATGTTCTGTGGCTGCTCCACCGACTACACGGGCGCGGAGCCAAACACTCGCGTCTGTCCCGTCTGCATGGGCCTCCCCGGTACACTCCCCGTCATCAATCAACAGGCAGTCGCAGCGACTATCATGACTGCGCTCGCGCTGAACTGCGAGATCGCCGAGGATACCAAGTTCGACCGCAAGAACTACCCCTACCCTGACCTGATGAAGGGATATCAGATCTCCCAATATGATCTCCCCCTAACGCGCAACGGCTGGCTTGAGATCGAACCTGAGAATGGCGAAACGCGCACGATCGGCATCACTCGCGTCCACCTTGAAGAGGACACCGCCCGCCTGACCCACCGCGTCGACGTTACCGGAGAGACGTATTCGCTCGTGGACATCAATCGCTCCGGCGTCCCGCTTATGGAGGTCGTCGGAGAGCCTGACCTGCGTTCTCCTGAAGAAGCGCGGCTCTACCTGACAAAGCTGCGATCCATCCTGCAATACCTCGGTGTTTCGACCGGCAACATGGAGGAGGGCAGCTTCCGCTGCGACGCCAACATCTCCATGCGCAAGCCCGGCGACCCGCTCCCCAACTGGAAGGTAGAGGTCAAGAACATGAACTCCTTCCGTGCCGTCTTTCGCGCGCTGGAGTTCGAAGTGGAGCGGCAGACGGATCTGATTCTGCGAGGTGAGCGCATTCCTCAAGAGACGCGTGGCTGGTCCGAGGAGGCGGGCGCGACTCTCTCCCAGCGTTCCAAGGAATACGCGCAGGACTATCGTTACTTCCCGGAGCCGGATTTGCCACCGTTGGTCGTCAGCAGAGAATGGGTCGACAAGCTTCGTCAGTCGCTCCCTGAGCTGCCGGATGCGCGGCGCGCCCGGTTCATGACTGACTTTGCCCTGTCTCTTTATGACGCCGGCCTGCTAACGGCGAGTCGAGGCACTGCCGATTACTTCGAGCAGGCATTGGAGGCATCACCACAAGCACAGGGAGATGCTGAGCAAGCGCGTGCAAAGGCCGTCGCGAACTGGATTGTCGGAGACCTGACGCACTTGCTCAGCGAGGCAAACACGGACATCGCAGACTCGCCCGTCTCCGCCTCCGCCCTCGCCGCAATGCTTGCCCTGATGGACGACGGGACGATCAGCGTCCGTATGGCCAAAGAGGTCTTCCCGGATATGTTCAGCACGGGCAGGAGCCCACAGGACATCGTCGCGGAAAAGGGACTGACCCAAATCAATGACGAGCACGCGCTGGCCACCGCAGTGCAAGAAGCGATTGAAGCAAACCCGAAAGCCGTCACCGACTTTCAGAAGGGCAAGCAGAACGCTGTTGGCTTTCTCGTGGGTCAGGTGATGCGGGCGACGCGGGGACAGGCAAACCCGCAAACCGCCAACCAATTGGTCGTGCAGCAACTGGCTGCGCTGGGCGCTTCAGAAGATGAGGCACAATAGACGGAGCGAATCAATCTCGCTATAGGACTGAATCAATGATCAACATCATCATTCACTTGCTGCAGCTTCTCGTAGCCGTGCTTCTGATCGGCGCGATTCTCCTGCAGGTGCGGACGCAGGACCTGGGCGGCGTATTCGGTGCAGGCGCGTCTGTGTTCCGAGCGCGGCGTGGCTTTGAGAAGACGCTTTTCCAGGCCACAATCGGCCTGGCCGTCATCTTCGTCGTATTGGCAATAGCCAGCTCCCGCTTTACGGGCTAGCCAGCAGACGGACTCAGCAGCAGGTTGAGCCGCTGCTATTCTCGAGGTTTATCGCCTTCAGAGCCGCGCCCGGCTTATCTGGCAGCGCCACAAACTCAATTTCCTGTTCCGCGCAGGCGCACGCTCCCTCGCAGTCGCATGCGGCGGCAAGCATCATTCCATCAGTTCCCAGCTTGATCAAGTTATCGAAGTCGCGAGCCATTGCCATATGGAGTTCTTTCTCCGTCCCGGTCTTGGTGTTCAGCGATAATTCTCGCCACCAGTATGCCACTCGCTTCAATCGAGCGGGACGGCCTATCCTAGGCGGTTGCGATTAGCGGTACTCCGTGGCCCCGTTCGTGTGCAGTGCGTGGGCGGCCAAACGCAGCGCCGCCTCTCCGGCGGTCAGCGAGCCCCCTTCCTCCGGCGGTTTCACATGCATAAAGAAATCGTCCGCCATTTCAGGGGAAGGGAATTGGTCTGGCCAGAAGAATGTGAAGCCCGCCATCCGGGCCGTTTGTTGATCAAGGGGGCGGTCCCCCACATGCCAGTAAGTGGTCAAATCAGGGAATCGCTCCTTCAGCGTTGTCATATGGTGCTTGAGAATCACGAAGTCCGGCTCAAGTTCGTAGCCACGCCACATGATGAACTGCGAACTCTCGGGCCTGTCCGACGCACTGCCGATGATTGCGCCCTTTGACCGGAAATACTCGACGTGTTCCCGAGTAAGAATGCCGTTTGGGTCTCCAAACTCCATCGTTCCGTCAATGTCAAATGTGATCAGCCACATAGAAAGCAACTACTCCCCACCGCGCCGTTCAATACGCCACTCCGTGCCCCGCGGGGTATCCTCTAGCACAACCCCTAACTCGGCAAGTCGATCTCGCAGGTTGTCCGCCAACGCGAACTGCTTTTCCTTGCGCAACGCGGCCCGCGTCTCAACAAGCAGCTCCACGAACGGAGCGATATCGCCTGTGCCCCCGGAGCCGGCCTGCTCCAACCCCAGCCCCAGAACCCCGGCAAGTTCGCGCAACAGGCCGGTCGCATCCGATACGTCCCCACCCTCCCCGGCAGCGCGGTTAATCTCCCGCGCCATGTCAAAGAGCGCCGCGAGCGCCTGCGGGGTGTTGATGTCGTCATCCATGGCTTCATAGAACCGCTCTTTGAAAGCGCCCACGTCCGGCGCATTGCCCTCGCCGCCGACGGCCCCTGCAGCGCGTGATAGCCGTTCAGCCGCGCGGGCCGAAGCCGCCATCCCCTCGTCCGTCCACGTCAGCGGCATCCGGTAATGGGATGTCAGCACGAACATCCGAAACGCGTCCGCGCCGTGCTGCTCAACAACATCCCGGATGGACACGAGGTTGCCGAGCGACTTGCTCATCTTCTCCTCGCCCATCTGCAGCAATCCGTTGTGAAGCCAGTACTGGGCGAACGGCTCGGTTCCGGTGAAAGCTTCTGTCTGGGCGATCTCGTTCTCGTGGTGCGGGAATATAAGATCCGCGCCGCCTCCGTGAATATCAATCTTCTCCCCGAGATATGACAGGGACATGGCTGAGCACTCAATGTGCCAGCCGGGGCGGCCGGGGCCCCATGGGCTGTCCCATGCCGGCTCACCTTCTTTTGCGCCCTTCCAAAGGGTGAAATCCAGCGGTGATTCTTTTAGCTCATTCGGCGCGATGCGCGCGCCCGCCATCATCCCGTCCAGCGTGCGGTGCGAGAGTTTCCCATAGGTTTCAAATTTGCCGACACGGAAATACACGTCACCATCGGCGGCATAGGCATAGCCGCGGTCAATCAGGCCCTTAATCATCTCCAACATCGAGGGAACCTCAACCGTCGCCAGCGGATACTCGTCCGCGGGCAGCACGTTAAGCAGCTCCATGTCCTCCTTAAAGAGGTCCATATAACGGCCCGCCAGCTCTTCTGCAGTCTCGCCCGTCTCCTGCGACCGCGCGATGATCTTGTCGTCAACGTCTGTGAAGTTCTGCACCACCCGCACGTTGTAACCGCGATGCGCGAGATAACGCCTCACCACGTCAAAGATGACGTAGCTCATGCCATGCCCGACATGAGAATCGGAGTACGGGGTAACACCGCACACGTACATGAGCACATTCGGCGGATTGTGCGGCGTGAACTCGGTCTTCTCGCCGGTCAGCGTGCTTGTCAGTCGCAGCATCAGGCCTCGGCCTCAAGCGCGACAATAACGTGCGCGGCGATGACTGCGGCGCCTCCTGCGCCGCCCAGCGGTAGACCCTCGAGCGTCTTGAATTTCAGGTTTAGCTTGTCGGGCTCGACTCGAAGTTTCATAGCAAGAGATTGAATCATGGCGTCCCTGTACGGACCAAGGCGGGGCGCGTCCGCATAAAGCGTAGCATCGGCATTTCCCAGCCGCAATTGAGCAGCCTCTACCAAGTCCATCGAGCGACGCAGAAGTTCCATGCTGTCCGCGTCCTTGTAGGCGGGATCGCTGCTGGGAAAATGCTGGCCGATGTCCCCCAAACCCGCCGCCCCAAGCAGCGCGTCGGTCATAGCGTGGGCCAGCGCGTCTCCATCGGAGTGGCCGTGCAGGCCATGCGTGTGCTCGATCCGTACTCCGCCAATGATGAGCGCCCTGCCCTCTACCAACGCATGGCTGTCAAACCCAAGCCCAACACGTGCGGCAGTCACTAGGAACCTGCCCCCTGCTCATCAGGCGCACTATTGTCATGTTGGCGGAGAATCGCTTCGACAATCGCCACATCAGCCGGTGTCGTCACCTTGATATTGCCCGCGTCACCTTCAAAGAGGTGGACTGGCTCGCCAAGCGCCTCAACCAGGCTCGCGTCGTCCAGCACAAGGTCTGCCGGAGCTTCTGCGTGAGCGCGTTCCAGTAGTTCGGTACGAAAGGCCTGCGGGGTCTGCGCCGCGTACAAACGCGACCTGTCCGGCGTCGCGACAACCCGTCTGTCCTGTCCTGCTTCCTTAATGGTGTCCTGCACGGGAACGGCGGGGACCGCTGCGTCGTGCTCACGCGCTGCCGCGACACCCCGCGCAATGAGCTCCCCAGTAACGCACGGGCGCGCGCCGTCATGAACCAGCGTGATCTCGCTGCCGTCCGGCGCGGCGTGAAGCCCGGCAAGAACTGATTCGCGGCGTGTGGCCCCTCCCCCGCACACCGCAGACACCTTGCACAGACCCATTTCAGACACGAGCAGCTTTGCTTTCTCTACTGAGTCGGATGCAACAACAAGCACGATGTGGTCGATGTCCTGGGAGGCTTCCATCGCGCGGAGTGAATAGGCCGCCATCTCATCGCCAAGCAAAAGATGAAAGGCCTTTTGTATGCCGCCCATCCGCTCGCCTGAACCGGCGGCGACGATGATTCCGGTGGTGCCGCCCGCCATTATCGTGTTACGAGATTGAGCAGGCGACCCGGCACGTAGATGACCCGGGCCGGATCCGTCCCGTTCAGCGCCGTCTGTATCTTCTCGCTGGCCAGCGCGACCTCCCGCGCCGCATCCTCTGCAATATCGGCAGCCACCGTCAGGCGGTCACGCAGCTTGCCGTCTACCTGCACAATCAGCGTGATCTCCTCCGACTTCGTCAGCGACTCGTCGTACTCCGGCCACGACTGTTGATGGATGGAATACGGCTTGCCCGTCATCTCCCACAACTCTTCGGTGAGATGCGGCGCAATGGGCGCAAGCAGTAGCAGCAGCGTGTCATACCCCTCACGCCACTCCGGGCTGCGAGCCGCCTCGGGATTGTCAGATTCGATGCGCGACAGCGTGTTGGTAAAGGTCATTAGCGCCGCGATCATCGTGTTGAACTGAAAACCCTCGATGTCCTCCGTTGCCTTCTGGATTGTGCGATGCATTTCCCGAGTGAGTTCAGTGGCAATGGCAGCGGGGGCAGGATCGCCTTCCTCGCTGCGCCGCGTCTCGCACAGTTCCCAAACGCGATTGAACCACCTCGGCACGCCACGGATGCCCTGTGTGCTCCACGCCCCGCCTTGGTCCCACGGCCCAACGAACATCAGATAGGTACGCACCGCGTCCGCGCCCAGCAGCTCAGTCTGCTCATCAGGATTCACCACGTTGCCGCGGCTCTTGGACATCTTCTCGTGGTCCTCGCCAAGGATGACGCCCTGGTTGAACAGTCGCTTGAACGGCTCATCGAACGTCAAAAGGCCAAGATCACGCAGCGCCTTTGTGAAGAATCGGGCATACAACAGATGCATGACGGCGTGTTCCGCGCCGCCCGTGTACAGATCAACGGGCGCCCATCTCGCCATTTCGGCAGGATCAAACGCTGTGTCTGTGCCCGCGTCCGGGCTAGTGTAGCGGAATTGGTACCACGCGGAGTCGACAAACGTATCCATCGTGTCCGTCTCGCGCTCAGCGTCCTCGTTCCCGCACTCGGGACACGTCGTACGGCGGAACCCCTCGTGATACCTGAGGGGGGATTCACCCGTCGGCAGAAACTCTGCGTCCTCCGGCAGCACAACCGGCAGCTGATCCTCAGGAACAGGAACGATGCCGCACTCGTCGCAGTAGATGATCGGAATCGGTGTGCCCCAGTACCGTTGGCGAGAAACAAGCCAGTCTCGCATCCGGTACGACACCGTCGGCCCGCCCCAATCATTCTCCTCCAGGTGCTTCGCAACAGCGGCCTTGCCATCCTCGTTCGACATTCCTGTGAACGGCCCGGAATTCACCATCACGCCCGGATCGATGTAGGCCTCACTCAGCGGCGAGCCATCATAGCCCTCCGGCGCGATGACCGTCTCGATTGGGATGCCGTACTTGGTCGCGAACTCGAAGTCCCGTTCGTCGTGCGCCGGCACACCCATGACAGCGCCCGTGCCGTAGGTGGCGAGCGCATAGTCCGCGATCCACAGCGCAACCTTCTGACCATTGAGGCGGTTGATGCAATAGGTTCCAAGCGGCACGCCCGTCTTTTCCTTATCAACGGCCAGCCGCTCGATCTCCGTCAGTCGCCGCGCCTGTGCCACATACGCCTCCACCTCAGCGCGCTGCTCGTCCGTGGTCAACTCCGGAACCAGCGGATGCTCAGGGGCGAGCACCATGAACGTAACGCCGTAAGTCGTATCAGGCCGCGTCGTGAACACACGCAACTCATCAACATCCACGCCCGGCACATCAAGCCCGAACGAAATCTCTGCGCCCTCCGAGCGCCCGATCCAATTGGTCTGCATCAGGTTGATGCGCTCGGGCCAATCGATCTTCGAGTTATCCAGTAGTTCCTCCGCGTAGTCCGTGATGCGGAAGAACCACTGCTCAAGGTCTCTCTGGTAAACGACCGTTCCACAGCGTTCGCACGTGCCATCGGGCATGACCTGCTCACGGGCGAGCGTCGTCTGATCCTTCTCACACCAGTTGACCGGAGCCATCGCGCGGTAGGCGATGCCCTTCTCGAACATCTTGAGGAAGAAATACTGGTTCCACTTGTAGTACTCGGGCAGGCACGTGATGACCTCGCGACGCCAGTCGTACCCCGCGCCGATGGTCTTGAGCTGTCCGCGCATCCGATCGACGTTGTCGAGCGTCCATGTCTGCGGGTGAATTCCACGTTGGATAGCCGCATTCTCCGCAGGCAGGCCGAACGCGTCGAATCCCATCGGGTGTAGCACGTTGTAGCCGCGCATCCGCATATAACGCGCGTGGGCGTCTGCGGGAGCCTCCGCGTACCAGTGGCCGACGTGCAGATCGCCGGAGGTGTACGGGAACATCGTGAGGGCATACCATGTCGGGCGGGAATCGTCGGCATTGGCCTCATGCAGACCGTCTGCATCCCACCGCTCCTGCCATTTCCGATCAAGCGCGATGGGATCGTATCTGAGATTGTATGGATTGCCCGCGCGCCGCTCCACTGCCATTGAATACCCGTCCCCTGCGTGATTTTTCGCCGCCAACAGTGCTCTTGCAGTATACAGGGCACCACTCTACGAAAGGCTCGTGGCCCCTATACTGGGACAGCGCAGGGGCAGCCATGAACTACCTGGTTGAAAGGGTGTCAGAGGACGCCGAAACAAAGCAGCACGTGCTCATTCTCCGCAGCGCGGAGGGCGAGGACAGACTCGCGCTGAACGTGCTGGAGAAAGAGGCCATCGTTCTCGGCAGCCTCCTGTCAGATGACGGAATGCCTGGCAGAAATGTCCTTGACCACCTCAAGGACACGGCCTCCCGGGGCGCAGGCGTCGTCCTGGGCATCAAACTGCTGATGGTTGACTCGCGAGACGGCCCCGCCCTCACCCCGGTACTGATCATGCGAAAGGCTGACTCATCCCTGGAGCAGGCCGTGCCGGCCTCATTGGCGCACGCGGCGGCGTGGTCGGTCGCGCTGAATATGCCGTTCGAGATAGACGACGACCTGGTGGCCACGCTCCGGTCCGTCGTGACGGTCATCCCCGGCGAGCCTCCCAGCGGCTTCCGAGACTTCCTCGCCGGCCTGGACGAAATAGACCGGGTTTAGTTCGCGCCTCGACCTGGATACCAATCCAACACGGGCACAGCTCCCTCCCTAATCCCCCTCATTCCGGTGCAAGCCGGAATCCATCAGGTTGTCATTCTGAGCGTAGTGAAGAATCCAAAGACGCAATTGCACAGCTACATACCGTCCTTGACTCTCTGAGTGGTGTGCTATAGTATTCGATTGTGCTTGGGTGGACGTCGACCCGTTAGATCGCACCGGTAACGCCTGTTCACTGGGTTAATTGAAGATACCCCGTGAACGGGCTTTTTCTGCTTGTGTAAGGAGGAGCGCCGAATGGTCGCAACCATGAGGGAGTCAATCAAGAACTACTCGCGGGTCGATGAAATACTCGCTCCGCCAAATCTCATTCAAATACAGGTCGACTCCTTCAATTGGTTCAAGACTGACGGAATCGCCGAACTCCTCTCTGAAATCAGCCCCATTCAGGACGCCGCCCGGGAGACCCTGCCCAACGATCTCAGTGCCGGACGGTCTCCACGCGAAATCTTGGAACTTGTCCGGGAAGGCAAGGCGCGCGCGGAAGCGGTTGGTGGTCGTTTCCAGCTTCGATTTGTCGAACACCGCTTTGATCCTCCAAAGCATTCCGAAGATGAGTGCCGCGACAAGGACCTCAACTACTCCGCCCCCCTCCACGTCAAGGCAGAGCTGACCGTCAAGGAGACGGGCGAGGTCAAGGAACAGGACCTCTTCCTCGGTGACGTTCCCCTTATGACTGACCGGGGCACGTTCATCATCAACGGCGCGGAGCGAGTCGTCGTCAGCCAGCTCGTCCGCTCCCCCGGCGCCTATTTCACGCTGGAGCGCGACCCGTCCACGGGACGCGAGCTGTGCATGACTAAGCTCATTCCCAACCGCGGGGCATGGCTTGAGTTCGATATCTCCAACCGGGGCATCATCAGCGTGAAGGTGGATCGCCGCCGCAAAATGCCCGTCACCCTGCTGCTCCGCGCCCTCGGCTACGAAGAGGAAGAGATTCTCTCGATGTTCTCGGACGTCGACCAGCCCGGTGACGCCAGCCTGATCCGCACGACGCTCGAGCGTGAGCCCCATGCGCGGACAACGGATGAGGCGCTGCTGGAGTTCTACCGCCGCCTCCGCCCAGGTGAGCCGTCCGTCCTGGACAACGCCAAGACGCTCGTCCATCACCTGTTCTTTGACCCTCGACGCTATGACTTGGCGCGCGTTGGCCGCTACAAGCTCAACCGCGGCCTTGGCGTGCAGGTAGACCCGGAGACGCGCATCCTGCTGCCGGAAGACATCGTCGCCCTCATCAGGCAGATGATCCGCGTACAGAACGGCGCGGCGCGCCCCAACGACATCGACCATTTGGGCAACCGCCGCGTCCGGTCCGTCGGTGAATTGATCCAGAACCAGTTCCGCGTCGGCCTCCTCCGCATGGAGCGCGTGGCGCGGGAGCGCATGACGCTCGTGCAGCCGGAGGGCGCGACGCCCGGCCATCTCGTGAACGTGCGGCCAATCGTTGCATCGTTGCGTGAGTTCTTTGGCGGCTCACAGCTTTCACAGTTCATGGATCAGACAAACCCCCTCGCTGAGTTGACGCACAAGCGTCGCCTCTCCGCGTTGGGTCCGGGCGGACTGTCCCGCGAGCGCGCCGGTTTCGACGTGCGTGACGTTCATAATTCCCACTACGGGCGCATCTGCCCCATCGAGACGCCTGAGGGGCCGAACATCGGCCTCCTCGGCTCGCTCGCCACGTACGCCAAGATCAACCCCTTCGGTTTCATCGAGACGCCGTACCGCCGTGTGCTCAAGGCAATCCCGAACAAGGAGCCGAAGTGGCTTGAGGGACACACCCTCCGCGAAGACGTGAGGGATCGGCGCAAGAAGCTGGTCGCGGAGGCTGGAACGCTCATTACCGCCGATCTGGCCAAGTCCATCGCGCGGCTCGCCCCGCTGGACATCCCCGTGCGCCCCTTCGTGCTCAATGAGTCCGAGTACCTTGACGCGGATGAGGAAGAGCGGCACGACATCGCGCAGGCTAACACCGAGCTCAATGAGGTCGGCGAGATGATCACGGACATGATTGAGGTCCGGCGGCAGGGAGAGCCCCATACGGCCCGTGCCGTGGACGTTGAGTTCATGGATGTCTCTCCCAAGCAGATCTTCAGCGTCTCCACTGCCCTCATCCCGTTCCTTGAACATGACGACGCCAACCGCGCGCTCATGGGCTCCAACATGCAGCGGCAGGCCGTGCCGCTCGTGCGCCCGGACGTGCCCATCGTCGGTACCGGCATGGAGTCCCGCGTCGCGAAGGACAGCGGTCAGATTCTGCTCTCCCGGGTTGATGGAACCGTCGTGACGGCGACCGCAGAGGAAATCATCATCAAGGGTGATGACGGAAAGACGTATCCCCACCGCGTCCGCAAGTTTGAGCGATCCAACCAGGGAACGGTCATCAATCAGAAGCCCGCAGTGGCCCCCGGCGACGTGGTCAAGGAGGGTGACCCAATCGCCGATTGCGCCTCCACGGTGCAGGGCGAGTTGGCCCTCGGCCAGAACGTGCTCTGCGCGTTCATGTCTTGGGAAGGCTACAACTTCGAAGACGCAATCATTCTCTCCGAATCCGTCGTGCGTGAGGACAAGTTCACGTCCATCCATATCGAGAAGCACGAGGTCGAGGCCCGCGACACCAAGCTTGGACGCGAGGAAATCACGCGGGACATCCCGAATGTGGGAGAAGAGGCCCTCGCTGACCTCGACGAAAAGGGAATCATCCGCATCGGCGCGGAGGTGAACGCAGGCGACATCCTCGTCGGCAAGATCACCCCCAAGGGCGAGACTGAGCTTTCACCCGAGGAGAAATTGCTTCGCGCAATCTTTAGTGAAAAGGCGCGCGAGGTGAAGGACTCTTCACTCCGGGTCCCGCACGGCGAGCATGGCAAGGTCATTGACGTCCGCATCCTGACAGGCGAGCAGAAGGATGACCTGCAGGCCGGCGTCAACGAGCTGGTGCGCGTGTGGGTCGCGCAGACCCGCAAAATCTCCGTCGGCGACAAGATGGCCGGGCGGCACGGCAACAAGGGTGTCATCTCCCGCATCATGCCAATCGAGGACATGCCCTACCTGCCGGACGGAACGCCGGTTGAGATCATCCTCAACCCCATCGGCGTGCCCTCCCGAATGAACCTCGGCCAGATTCTTGAGACGCATATCGGCTCGGCGGCGCGTGAACTTGGATTCCAGGTCGTGACGCCCGTCTTTGACGGCGCAGACCCGGAGTCCATTGAGGATGCTCTTGGCCGCGCCTACATCGCCCATGAGTCCGGCGCCGTGCTGCAGAGCGGCGAACATGGCGAGCCGGTCTTCGAGCTGGAAATCGCGGAGGCATGGCTGCAAGAGCGTGGAATCGATCCTGCCCCGGTCTTCAGCGATCAGACTCGCGGCGTCGCCAAGGACATCTGCCTGCGCCTCTGGCTGGATACGCAAGGGGTATCCCACAAGAAGCTGGACGCCGACGGCGTTGTTGCAAAGACAGAGGAGCACTTCCGCAAGAGCGGCAACCACCCGCCAATCTTCGGCAAGGTCATCCTGCGTGACGGGCGCACGGGTGAGCCGTTCGGCCAGCCCGTGACCGTCGGCTACATCTACATGCTCAAGCTGATCCACCTCGTTGAGGACAAGATTCACGCCCGCTCCACGGGCCCGTATTCCTTGATTACCCAGCAGCCGTTGGGCGGCAAGGCCCAGTTCGGCGGCCAGCGGTTCGGCGAGATGGAGGTTTGGGCCCTTGAGGCGTACAGCGCCGCCCATAACCTTCAGGAAATGCTCACGATCAAGTCGGATGACGTGCAGGGCCGGCAGCAAACCTATGAGGCCATCGTGAAGGGCGAGGACGTGATTGAACACGGCATCCCGGAGTCCTTCCACGTCCTGCAGATGGAACTGCAGAGTCTGGGCCTCGCTATCGAGCTGCTGCAGGACCCGGATGTTCCGGCACTGGAAATGGCACTCAGCGGCGCCTTGCGCGTTGATGACTTTGGCGACGGAGAAATGGAGGAGAGAGAGAATGACGGATCCTAGTTTCAGCGCAATACGAATCTCCCTCGCCTCTCCGGACCAGATCCGGTCGTGGTCGTACGGCGAGGTCACCAAGCCTGAGACAATCAACTACCGCAATCAGAAGCCCGAAAAGGATGGGCTCTTTGACGAGCGCATCTTCGGTCCCACCAAGGATTTTGAGTGCTACTGCGGCAAGTACAAGCGCATTCGCTACCGTGGTGTGATTTGCGACCGCTGCGGCGTTGAAGTCACGCGCGCCAAGGTGCGGCGTGAGCGGATGGGGCACATCAACCTTGCGGCCCCCGTCGCCCACATCTGGTTCGCCAAGGGCACGCCGAGTTGGCTCGCCATGCTGCTGGACATGACGCCCCGCAACCTTGAGCGTGTCCTCTACTACGCCCAGTACGTGATCATGGAAGTCGATGAGGAGCGCAAGCAGGATCTCCTTGATCAGTACGCGGAGCACGAGGACAAGCTCATTGAGGAGATTCGCGCCGATCTGGATGCCAACGTCTCCGCTATCCGTGAGCAGAGCACGCGGGAACTCGCCGAGCGCCGCGCAATGATTGAGGCTGATGTTGATGCCCTCCGCACCGGCCTGCCCCAACTCGTTGACCAGAAAGCCAGCGACACGATAAGTGTTCATGGACGAACGCTCGTCAAGAAGGGCGCGAAGATCACGGAAGAGATCATTGCTTCCCTTGATGCCGTGCTTGAGGAACTCATCACCGAGTCAGCAGAGCAGCAGGGCGATGCCCAGCAGGAAATCGTCAACCTCCAGAAGGAGGCACAGGAGCGCATCCAGGAGGCTCGCAAGGCGTGGGATTCCCGCCGTGGCGACCTTGAGCAGCTGCAGCCCCGCAAGACCATGACGGAGAACGAGTTCAAGGAGCGCAACGAGCAGTATGGCTCCCTGTTCCGTGCCGGCATGGGCGCAGAGTCCCTGCTGGAAATCATCAGCACGATGGACCTCGAAGAGCTTCGCGAAACGCTCCATGCCGAGGCAATCGGCTCCACCGGCCAGAAGGCCAAGAAAGCAGCCAAGCGCCTCCGTGTCGTCGAGGGATTCCGCAAGAGCGACAACAAGCCGGAGTGGATGATCTTGACAGTCCTGCCCGTCCTGCCGCCGGATCTGCGCCCCATGGTGCAGTTGGACGGCGGCCGCTTCGCCACCAGCGATTTGAACGATCTCTATCGCCGCGTCATCAACCGCAACAACCGCCTCAAGAGGCTCATGGAGCTTGGCGCGCCGGACATCATCGTCCGCAATGAGAAGCGCATGCTCCAGGAGGCTGTCGACGCGTTGGTCGACAACGGCCGTCGCGGACGTGCCATCACGGGCAGTCATAACCACACGCTCAAGTCGCTCTCAGACATGCTGCGTGGCAAGCAGGGGCGGTTCCGCCAGAACCTGCTTGGAAAGCGCGTGGACTACAGCGGCCGTTCCGTGATCGTCGTCGGCTCCACCCTCAAGCTCCACCAGTGCGGCCTGCCCAAGCAGATGGCTCTTGAATTGTTCAAGCCGTTTGTGATGCATCGGCTGGTGCTACACGGCATCGCGCCCAATATCAAGAGCGCGAAGCGCATGGTAGACCAGAAGCGCCGCGGCGAAGTCTGGGACCTCCTTGAAGAAGTCATCACGGAGCGCCCGGTATTCCTGAACCGCGCCCCCACCCTCCACCGCCTCGGCATCCAGGCCTTTGAGCCGGTGCTTGTTGAGGGCAGCGCCATCCAGATTCACCCACTCGTTTGCGCCGCTTACAACGCCGACTTTGACGGCGACCAGATGGCCGTCCACGTGCCGATTGGCCGCCGTGCCGTGGAAGAAGCGCGCAAGCTGATGATCTCCACCCACAACATGCTGCTGCCGAGTTCCGGCGAGCCGATCGTTGCCCCGACGCTGGACATCGTTGTCGGCATTTACTACCTCACAACGCTGGCGCCGGGCGCTGAGGGTGAAGGTCAGGGCTTCATCACATATGACGATGCCAAGCTGGCTCACGACCTGGGACAGATCGACCTCCGGGCGGAAGTCCGTATCCGCGAGGGTGTGGCGGTCAGCGCCGACGGCAACACGCGGTTGAATCTGCTGCCGCGCCTCGTGATGAGCGAGGACGGTCGCACGGACATCGTTGAGCTGAACCTCCAGGAAGAGATGCCTGATGGCTGGACGCTGGAGCCGCTGACGACCAGCGTCGGTCGCATCTTGTTCAACCAGGTGCTGCCAAGCGCCGTGACCTACCGCAACGAGATTGTGGATAAGAAGGCGCTCAAGGAAGTCGTTACCGAGTGCTATCGCTTTGAGGACAACGACTCCACTGCCCTGATTCTCGACGCTCTCAAGAAGCTTGGATTCCACTACGCGACGGAATCCGGCCTGACCATCGCCCTGAACGATGTCGTCGTTCCGCCGGAGAAGGCGGGGATGCTGGAGAAGGCCGAAGAAGAGGTCTCCGTCGTCCAGCGTAACTTCCAGCGCGGCCTCGTAAGCGAGGATGAGCTGGAAGAGCGCGTCATTGAGATTTGGCAGGGTGTGAACCGCGAGATGGAGACGGTTATTGAGAATCGCCTCCGCGAGTTCGGAAACCTGTACCTGATGGCCGGCTCCGGCGCGAAGGGCAACATCGCCCAGATCAAGCAGATGGTCGGTATGCGCGGCCTGATGGCAGACCCCAAGGGCAAGATTCTGCCGCTGCCGATCCGCTCAAGCTTCCGTGAGGGCCTGAGCGTGCTCGAGTACTTCATCTCAACGCACGGCGCGCGCAAGGGTCTCGCTGACACGGCGTTGCGGACGGCGGACTCCGGCTACCTCACGCGCCGCATCATCGACGTGGCTCAGGACGTCATCGCCAACGACGACGACTGCGGCACCCTGGACGGCGTGTGGATTGACGCCGAGACGATGGACCGCCTGCTAGGCTCCCTCACGGAGCACATTCTTGGCCGCATGGCCGCCGCTCCGGTAGCGGACCCGAACACCGGCGAAATCATCGTCGACCGCAATGAGGAAATTGATGAGGATAAGGCCGCAGCGATCCAGGATGCTGGCATCACCCGCGTCTTTGTACGCAGCCCGCTGACGTGCCAGTCCCCGCACGGCATGTGCCGCTACTGCTACGGTCGCTCGCTGGCACGCGGTCGGCTGGTGGAAGCCGGTGAGGCCATCGGCATCATCGCCGCCCAGTCCATCGGTGAGCCCGGCACACAGCTAACCATGCGGACGTTCCACACGGGCGGCGTCGCAGGCGTGGACATCACAAGCGGCCTGCCGCGCGTCGAGGAGATTTTCGAGGCGCGCGTGCCCAAGCTCGTCGCGCCGATCTCCGAGATCGACGGCGTTGTCGAGGTGACTGAGGACGCCAACGGCAGGCGTGTTCGCGTCGTCAACGAAGAGACTGTTGCTGAGGACTACCAGATTCCCGAGGGCTTTGAAGCTCGCGTCAAGTCTGGCGATTTCGTCGACTCGGGCGCGGAGCTTGCAGGCCCCGCCGCCAAGCCAAAGACCCGAAGCCGCCGCAAGAAGGCTGCCGAGGAAGAGGCGCCGGAAACCACCGCGCCCGTCCCCGCTCCGGTCACCGCGGCTATGGACGGCGAGGTGACGGTACACGGCGACACCATGACCATCGTTCACCGCGACATCGATGACCGCACATACCAGGTTTCGCCGAATGTGCGCATCCTGGTCGAGACTGGCCAGCGCATCGACGCGGGCACGGCGCTCGCCGAAGGGCCGCTGAACCCACAGGATGTGCTCCGTGTCCGAGGCAAGGACGCCGCGCAGCGATACCTCGTAGACGAGGTGCAGCGCGTGTACCGCTCTCAGGGTGTTGTCATCCATGACAAGCACATTGAGATAATCGTCCGCCAGATGCTGCGCCGCGTGCGCATTGAGCAACCCGGAGACACCGAGTTCCTGCAGGGCGAGCTTGTCGACCGCTTCCTCTGGCAGTCCGTCAACGAGAAGATCATCGCGGAAGGCGGCGAGCCGTCGTTGGCAGTATCCGTCCTGCTCGGCGTGACCAAGGTCTCGCTCAGCACGGAGAGCTTCCTCGCGGCGGCATCCTTCCAGGAGACGACGCGAGTGCTCACCGAAGCCGCCCTGCTTGGCAAGGTTGATCGACTCGTTGGCCTCAAGGAAAACGTCATCATCGGGCGTCTCATACCTGCGCGGCTGGGTGTCGGCGACGATATCGAGGACGATCTGCTTGAGGCCGGCGCAGTGGCGACGGCGCTTGCGGACCCGGACGAGGACTTCGAAGAAGACGAACTCGACGCCGGATTGGAACGCATCTTCAACGCGGCCTTCGGCGAGGACGGAGACGACTTCGATCTCGACCTCGACGACGATGATGACGACGACGATTTCCCTGAGTTGGAGGATGCGGACACCGAGTCCGAGAACTGACCTCCTGCAACAAAGCGATCAGTCATGAGAGAGGGGGGGGGGGCAGGGGCCCCCCCCCAGACACTATTAAAAAAAAAAATAAAAAAAAACTAAATTTTGTGGGGGTTGTGAGCTAAGAAAGAAAA
>VXMO01000014.1 GCA_009841045.1 Dehalococcoidia bacterium | reverse complement strand
CTCCTGGTCATGCCCCTCGCCCCCCAGACCCGCCAACCCGCTCGAGCCACACTCTCCATCCGCCCCATTAGCGAAACATGATAGCGTTAGTGAAAAAGGGAACAATCTCCATATGGATAGAGCCAAACTCATAGCCGTCATCGGCGGCGCAGCCCCGCCGCCCTCCGCGCTCAAACAGGCGGAAGAAGTCGGCAAGTTGCTTGCTGAACGCGGAATGGGCGTCGTTTGCGGCGGCCTTGAAGGCGTCATGGAAGCCGTCTGCAAGGGCGCTTACAATGCCGGAGGTCTGACAGTTGGCCTCCTCCCCTCTAACCGCGAAGCGGACGCCAACCAATACGTCAGAATCTCCATCCCCACCGGCATCGGCTACGTAAGGAACTCGATGGTCGTCCGCGCAGGCCGCGCCGTGATCGCCATCGACGGCTCGTACGGCACCCTGAACGAAATGTCCTTCGCCCTTGCTGAGGGTATCCCCGTTGTCGGACTAGACAGTTGGGAATTCTCCACCGGCGGCAACCCGGATACCGCCGTGTACCGCGCCACCACACCACAAGAGGCCGTCGACATGGCAATCTCTCTCGCTGAACAGAGGGGCGACGCATGAGCGCCATCGAAACCGTCCACGCCCGGGAGATCCTCGACTCCCGTGGCAATCCCACCCTCTCCGTCACCGTCACTCTCTCGGACGGCTCTCAGGGCACAGCAGCCGTCCCGTCCGGCGCATCCACCGGCACATATGAGGCTGTTGAACTCCGTGACGGTGACGCATCCCGCTACGGCGGACGTGGCGTCTTGCAGGCCGTCAACAACGCCAACACCGCCATCGCCGCCGCCGTCCGCGGCATGGACGCCCGCGAACAGGCCGCCGTCGATCGTGCCATGATCGAACTTGACGGCACACCCAACAAGGGGCGGTTGGGCGCAAACGCAATCCTCGGCGTCTCTCTCGCCGTCGCCCACGCCGCCGCTGCCTCCCATGGCCTCCCTCTCTACCGCTATCTCGGCGGAGATGATGCCGCTCGCCTCCCCGTCCCGTTCTTCAACATCCTCAACGGCGGAGCGCACGCCGCGGACTCAACAGACTTCCAGGAATTCATGGTCGCCCCGCTAGGAGCGCCCACCTTCGCGGAGACCCTGAGGATGGGATCGGAGGTCTACCACCAACTCCGCGCCCTTCTCCGCGCGCAAGGCCACAACGTCAACATCGGCGACGAGGGCGGCTTTGCTCCGTCTCTCTCCTCCAACCGCGCCGCGCCGGACCTCATCGTGCAGGCCATGGAAAACGCCGGCCTAAGGCCGGGCGTCGATTGCCATCTCGCCCTCGATGTCGCCGCAACGGAGCTCCATCAGGAAGGCGGAACGTACAATCTCGAGCGCGAAGGCCGTGTTGCCACGGCTCAGCAGTTGAGTGAAACCTATGGGGAATGGGTGAATACCTACCCGCTTGTCAGCATTGAAGACGGACTCGGGGAAAGCGACTGGGACGGCTGGGCAACCCTGACCAGGTCTATTGGTGACCGGATGCAGTTGGTCGGCGATGACCTCTTTGTCACTAACCGAGAATTCCTGGAGCGTGGCATCCGGGAAAACGTCGCCAACGCCATCCTCATCAAGGTCAACCAGATCGGCACGCTTACCGAAACACTGGAAGTCATCGAGATAGCCCGCCAGGCAGGTTACGCCGCCATGATCAGCCATCGTTCCGGCGAGACTGAAGACACAACCATTGCCGACCTCGCCGTTGCCACCGGCGCGGGCCAGATCAAATCCGGAGCGCCCGCTCGCGGCGAGCGCACCGCCAAGTACAACCGGCTGCTCGCCATCGAAGAAGAGCTTGGTGACAGGGCGCTGTACGGCGCAACTAATCTGCCGCGCGGCACGGGCTAACGCCCCTAATTGGGCAGCAGTTCGCCTGCATCCTGTAGAATCACCGCAGGGGTACGGGAAGATACGCAAATCACATCGGAGGGGACATGACCACTCGCATTGGCATCAACGGCTTTGGCCGCATCGGTCGGCAGGTTCTCAAGGCAACGCTGGAGCGGCATCCTGACGATCTCGAAGTTGTCGCAGTCAATGACCTGACCGATCCCGAGACCAACGCGCATCTCCTCAAGTACGACAGCACCTACGGCCGTTTCCCCGGTAAGGTCGAAGCCCTTGAGAGCGGTCTTGCCATTGACGGCAAGGAGGTCAAGGTCGTTGCCGAGCGCGACCCCGCTCGCATCCCGTGGGGTGACCACGGCGTGGACATCGTCGTCGAGTCCACCGGCATTTTCACGGACGCCACAAAGGCCGCCGGCCACCTTGAGGGCGGCGCAAAGAAGGTCATCATCTCCGCCCCCGCCAAGAGCGAAGACCTCACCGTCGTCCTCGGCGTCAACGATGACACCTATGACCCCGGCACCCACCGCATTGTCTCCAACGCCTCCTGCACCACCAACTGCATCGCCCCCGTTGCGAAGGTTCTCCATGACCGCTTCACCGTTGTGAAGGGACTGATGTCCACCATCCACTCCTACACCAACGACCAGAAGATTCTCGACCAGGTGCATGACGACCTCCGACGCTCTAGGGCAGCAGCAGCCAACATCGTCCCCACCTCCACCGGCGCCGCCCGCGCCGTCGGCCTTGCCCTGCCGGAGCTGAATGGACGCATCCACGGCCTCGCCTACCGTGTGCCGACCACAACCGTATCCATCGTGGACTTCACCGCGGAGATTGACGGCGAGGTCACTGCCGAAGAGGTCAACGACGCCTTCCGCGAGGCTGCGGCAACGTCCATGCAGGGGATTCTCGATGTCTCGGATGAGCCCTTGGTAAGTTCAGATTTCCGCGGCGACCCTCACAGCGCCATACTGGATTCGCTCTCGACCATTGTCATCGGGGGCAATATGGTGAAGGTGCTCGCGTGGTATGACAACGAATGGGGATACAGTTGCCGGGTCTCGGACTTGGCGCAATTCATGGCGAGCAAGGGACTCTAAAGCCTCAGCCCGCAGTGCAGATCGACGCGGGCCGAGAATGAGTCTCGCGTCGAACATTGCCTGATATCCGTCTCCGTCAACTTGCCCCATATGTGGGGCTGATTGCGCTTGCGCTCAGCCTGCGCTGGTACGGCCTCGATTGGGGCGGCTACCACCCCGATGAATGGCCCATCAGGGAGTTCGCGTCCGGGCTCGGAATGCCCGGCTCAGTTAGCGAGTTCTTCTCCGCCGAAAGCCCTCTCAACCCCGGCTGGTTCAACTACGGTACCCTGCCCCTCATCCTCCTCGCTGCCATCGGTTGGATCGGAGACCAGCTCCGTGAGATAGCCGGTTTTGTGCCCAATCGCGAAGTCCTCTGGCGCGGCGCGACCGGCCTTGCCGATGCCGTAACCGTCGTTCTCATCGTTCACATTGGCCGCGAACTGTACGGCCGCACTGCTGGTTTTCTCGCCGCCGCCCTGTACGCCCTTGCCGTCCTGCCCATCCAGCTAAGTCACTACTACGCCGTCGATCCCCTCATGACTGCCCTCCTCATGGGCAGCCTCCTGGCCTCTATTCGATTCCTGCGATCAGGCAATCAACGAACGGGCTACTTGGCCGCCGCCCTCCTCGGCCTCGCTATCTCAACCAAGGCGACAGCAGTTGTCTTTGCGATCCCCGTCGTCTTTGTTTGGGCTGCGTACTTGTGGACGCCTATACGAAGCAACACCAGCGCCGACGATATCCGCGTTCCCCTGAGGCAGACTGTGCTCGCAGCCCTCATAGCCTTTGCCGCCTTTGCCGTCGCCCAACCGTATGCCCTCATCGACTTCTCAACGTATCTGAACGACGTGATGACACAGGCCAACATGGCGCGCGGCGATTTCGAACTCCCCTTCACCGTCCAATACCAAGAAACGACGCCATGGCTCTATCACCTACGCAACCTCACTATCTGGGGACTCGGCATCCCGCTTGTTATAGCCGCGCTGGCAGGCACGGCGCTCATTGCGTGGAGAGCCGCCCGTCAACGCAACACCCTTGAGATACTTTTCATTGCCGCCTTGCTCATCCCGTTCCTCTGGCTCGGAGCGCAGCAGGTCAAATTCATGCGCTATCTGCTGCCGCTCTATCCCCTGCTCTGCATAGCCGCCGCCTTCGCCATCCTCTCTGGCATGGCATACCTAACGCGCCTTGGCAAAAGAGGAACGTGGGCGGGAGCATCACTCGCAGGAATCATCATAGTCCCAACCGCTTTCTACGCCATCGCATTCACCACCGTCTTTGGCGGCGCCCACCCCGTCGACCGCATGAGTTCGTGGATCGAAGAAAACGTCCCACCCGGCTCCACAATCACGACGGAAGCATGGGACCAACGTTTTCACGGTGAGCATCGATACGACATTGAGTCCATTGAGGTCTATTGGCCCGACAACCGGCTCAAGGCCCAGGACCTGGCCGCACAACTAGATCGCGCCGACTACATCTACATGTTCAGCAATCGCGGCTACGGTTCCGTCACCCGCCTGCCCGAACGATTCCCCGTCATGCGCTCCTACTACGATGCTCTCTTCGACGGTGAACTCGGCTTTGAGTTGGCCCGTGTGGAAGCCACATACCCCTCATTGCTCGGCGTCACCATCGCCGAAGACACGATCCGCTATCTGGACTTTGTACCTGCCTCGCCTGATGTCATTCACGGCGGCGCGACAGGCCTCGTCATAGACCTGGGCATGGCCGACGAGAGCTTCACCGTCTATGAACGTCCAAAGCCCATGCTCTTCCGCAAAACGACGCCCCTTTCCGAATCGGAGTACGAACGGATCCTTTCAGCCAATCTGCCACCGCTAGGAACTCGCCTGACCATCTCTGATGCGCCCTCCCTCTTGATGTCAGCCGAACTTGCGGAGGCGCAGGACGAGGGGGGCACGTGGACGGACATCATGCCCACAACAGGTCGCGGCTCCGGCACGGAACTTGTGCTGTGGTTGCTGGCCGTGCAGGGCATCGCGCTGGCTGGACTCCCTCTCATGGCGCGGATATTCCGCCCTCTGTCGGACAGCGGCTATCTGCTGGGCAAAGCGCTTTCGCTGCTCATCGTCGCCTACCTTGCGTGGCTCGGCGCGGCGCTCCAAATCATCCCGTTCTCTCGCATGAGCGTCATCGCCGCCATACTCATCCTAGCCACCGCGTCCGCATTCGTCGCCTACAAGTCGCGGCGGGAACTGTTAAATCTCATCCAGTCGCGTTGGCGATGGCTTCTCACTGCGGAGGCACTTTTCATCGTAGTGTTTCTTGTTCTTGTCCTTCTCCGGGCCGCCAACCCGGACCTCTGGCACCCGTTCCGCGGCGGCGAGAAACCGATGGATGTCTCCTACCTCACTGCCGTCACGCGCTCCTCGTTCATGCCCCCCTACGATCCATGGTTCGCGGGCGGCTACTTGAACTACTACTACTTCGGCCACTTCATCGTCGCCACCATTATCAAGCTCACCGGAACCGTGCCGGAATATGCCGTCAACCTTGCCATCCCCACCTTCTGGACAATGACGTTCTGCGCCGCCTTTTCCATCGGTGTGAACCTTGTCGAAGCAACAATACAGCGACTTCGAACCCATCAATTCCCGGCCATAGGGGCGCTCATCGCCGGCCTGCTTGCCGCCCTCATGGTCGCCATCGCAGGCAACCTAGATGGCCTTGTTCAACTGGCGGAACGTATCGGCCCGGCGGCATGGGACACGATAACTTTCTCCGGCTCAGGTAGCGTCAGCAATCTCCTCACCGTAACGGCCTCCGCCCTCAGCGGTGAGGGTTTCGACTTCTGGCGCTCCAGCCGCATGATTGCGGTCCCCGGAACAATCAGCATCACGGAGTTCCCGTTCTTCTCCTACCTATTCGCCGACCCCCACGCCCATATCTTCGCCATGCCGTTCGCGTTGGTTGCCATCGGCCTGAGCCTTGCCTTAGCCCTTGCGCTGTATGAACGGCGCAGAATCATGTCCATCGCCCTGCCCTTTGGCGCTCTCGCCCTCACGCTCGGCGCACTGTTTGCCACGCACTCCTGGGACTACCCCACATTCCTGTTCATCGCCGTAGCAGCCATCGCCGTTGCCCTGTTGGCGCGACGAACCTCCACCAAGACGACGCTCATGCTGACTCTCGTTTCCGCCGCGCTGCTGATCGCCACTAGCTTCGCCCTTTTCGCCCCCTACCACGCCGCCAACGCCACCTTCTACACCGAGATCGTTGCAAGTAATGAGCAGACCCCCATCCACTCTCTATTGGCCATCTTTGGCCTGCCCTTGTTAATCATCGTCGTCTCCCTTCGCCCCGCCGCGTCTCTCGCGCTTGGTCTCCCCCGCGCGGGACTTCGCGAACTGCTGAGAGAATTCCGTCGCCGCACATGGCCGTCCGAAGACACAGGGACGGCATTCCTGACCCGTTTTGCCGGCGTGGGCGGCGGCATCATCCTTACCGCAGGAATCGTGCTGCTGTTCCTCACGGGCTTTGGCAACCTAACGATCACCGCCGCGCTTGCAGCCCTGACTCTCGCCCTCACGCTCTCAGCGCAGCTGCCTCTACCCGTCCGCCTGTCATATGGTGCGGCGTCCCTCGCCTTTGGCCTCATCGCCGCCGTGGATGTCTTCGCCGTGCAGGACCACCTCGTGCGCATGAACACCATCTTCCGCGTCTATCTGCAAGCGTGGCTGCTGCTCGGAATCTCTGCGGCGTTCCTGCTCTGGTGGATGCTCCGCTCCGGGGGCACGCTCGGGATGCCCGGCATCGGCCGTATCTATCGATTCTCGTTCTACGCGGTGCTGACCGTCGCTGTTCTCGGCGTGTCCATCTATCCCGTTCTTGGCACAAAGGCCCGCCTTGCAGACCGCATCAACACCGACATTCCTCTCACTCTGGACGGCTCGGCCTACATGCAAGACGGAACATACATCGATGTCGATGACACCGAGATAATCCTTCGCCATGAACTGGACGCCATCCTCTGGCTGCGAGAGAACGCCGAAGGCCTCCCGGTCGTCGCCGAAGCCGGTCTGCCCGACGTGCAGAACGACACTCCCTACTACCGCATCCAGTCCCGCGCAGCCATGTACGCCGGACTCCCGATGATTGTCGGCTGGCCTTGGCACCAAAGACAGCAGCGAGGAATCGGCATCGCCGAGCCGGAGATCGACCGCAGACAGGCGGACGTGAGCCGCCTCTATTCCTCCGGCTCTCCAACTGTCATCCAACGCATCCTTGACGAATACGATGTCGGCTACGTCCTAGTCGGCCAGACGGAGCGCTCCTACTATCCCAAAGAAACTGTCGCCGTCCTTGAACGGCGCTCGCAACTCAGGCTTGCCTACGAAAACAAGGCCGTTCGCGTGTATGAGGTTCTATCAAGCTAGTGCGGTCGGTTTGGCAATTCGGGCGTTGATGCCCAATACTATCCAGAGCCTTTCGCTAGTGAGGTACCTACTTGGCCGACGTCATTGCAATCATCCGGGATATCATCATCATCGTTTGGGGAGTGCTTGGCATCCTCATGTTTCTCGCCATCATCCTCGTCGCGCTGGCCATCCTCCGCTCCGTGAAGCCGGTTCTTGAGAATGTTCGCGGAACAACAGGCGAGGTCCGCACGGCTACCCGCCTTGTCACCGACGCCATCATTCGCCCCGCCGTCCCCGTCATCAGCTTTTACACCGGCATCCGTCAGGGCTTCCGTGTCCTCCGCCGATTCGGCCGCCGCGGCAGCGGCTAGCGCCTCCAGTCAGTGAGCAGGACTCTGAAACTGTTTATAATCGTTTCGAGAAGCCCGATGAACGGCAATTAGACAGCCGGGCGAGGGAGCAGGCCCAATGGTTGAGCAAGAAGACAATGGCAATGCCCTGACATTCCTGCTGGGCATCGTTTCCGGCGTGATTGTTGGTGTCGTTCTTGGCGTGCTTTTCACGCCGCAGTCCGGCTCGGAATCACGGGCCGATATCCGTAGCCGAACCCTCGGCCTGCGTGAGCGAGCGCGTACTGTCGGAGAAACCGGTAATGATGCCCTCCGCGACGCCATCTCCGAGGGCCGTGACGCCGCAATGCGGGCCGGTCAGGAAATGCAGGACTGGATCCGGCACAACCGCGGCGACGATCCGGCAACCTAGGCTGCTAAACGCTCACCCTTCGACAAGCTCAGGGTGAGCCGTCGAAGCGCCAACCTCTACTCCGGCGCCACCCCTGTTAGCGCCTCCCTCAGTGCCGGCTCCTGCTCTTCTCGCGTAATCGCAAGAACAACCTGCCCCGCCTCAAGCTGCAACCCGTTCACCTGTGTCCTGACGGTCTGATCTGGCTCCACAATCAGGATGATTTCGCTGTCCCCGGGCAGAGCAAGCAGCCGAATCTCCTGCCCCAACAACGGCGAGTCCGGCGTCACCTCCACTTGGCACAACTCCCGTCCCGTCCCTGTCAGTGACAGCACCTGCGTCAGTGGGCGCGACGGCATCTCCTGCACGATCTGTGACATGATCACGTCCGTTGAGTTCACCGTCGCATCCACGCCAAGAACGCTGAATATCTCCCTGTTGCGCGGATCGTTGATGCGCGCCACCGTTCTTGGCACCCGGAAACGCGCCTTCGCCACCTGGCACGCGATAAGGTTATCCGCGTCATCTCCCGTCACGGCCACAAACACGTCCGCCCTGCCCGTCCCTGCGTCCTCCAGCACGCTCACCTCGCAGCAGTCACCCTGGTAGCTCGCGCTGCCGAGGTCCTCCGCGACAATGGCGCAGCGTTGGGCGTCCTTCTCGATGCACAGGACTTCATCTCCGTTGGCCAGCAGGGCCTGGGACAAACCAAAACCCACTCTGCCCCCGCCCGCGACAATCACATACATATCGCTATCCGTCCTCCGGTGTGTCGCCAGATTCGTCAAAGATCATGTCTCGCATTAAGCTGGTCACGAATCGCGGCGAACTGAGCGTCTGGAGGCCCAGTTCTCGAAAAACGTCTGCGCGGCTGTCGTCATAGACGCGCGCAATCACGCGGGGCACCTTGAAGATATGTTTGGCCACCTGAGCGGCCATCAGGTTTCGATTGTCGCCCTGCGTCACGGATACGAACACATCCGCGTTCTCTATTCCCGCTCTTTGAAGCGTCGCCGAATCAAGTCCGTCTCCGATGATCGCGTTCCCCCGGAATCGCGCCGTGAGACGCCGAAACGCGTCCTGTCGCACGTCCATGATCGTCACGTCATGGCCTTCGTCCGCCAGGCTGCGTGCCAGCCCGGACCCTACCCGTCCGCAGCCCATAATCAGAAACTTCATAGTTGTCGCATTTCCTGTCAAATCACTTGTTCAGCGAACACCATTCTGGTTGATGGGCGCACGCAGGAGCCACACTCGTGATGGGACGTGCTGCAGCACGTGAGCCGTAGTGGATCCCAGGCTGTAGTCTCCATAGCGCCTCTCATGGTCGATGCCCATGATCACAAGGTCCGCGCCACGCTCCACAACCTCCGTCACAATCGCCGGCCCGGCCTGCCGCGCCTGCAGAAGTTCGGTAGCAACACTCGTCTTCTTGTGCGGCCAATGATCTTCAACATCCCTGAGGATCCGTTCCCCATTCAGGACTTGCTCACGCATGGGATCATCCAACGGAACCGCCCGCGGCACCTCGATGATGTACAACACGTGGACCCGGCCGGATGACTCCCGCGCCACCTCGCCCGCTACCTTCAATGCAGACTCATCCATTGTCGATCCGACGAGCGGCACGAGAACCGTCTTTGCGGTAGGCAATTCGCCCTTCCCGCCAAACAAATTTGCAAATGGTCCGGCCCAGGAGTTCTTCATCACCGCCCCAGCCTACCCCTCAGCGCCAAGCGAGCGGCCGCCTATCAGGTGCATATGGAGGTGGGGCACGGTCATATGCGCATCCGGGCCGTTGTTGATAGCAAGGCGATAACCCGACTCGGAGATTCCCTCGGATTTTGCGAGCCGATTGGCAATTCCCGTTAGAGTTCCCATGACTGGCAGCTGCGCGTCCGTGATCTCCCCAACGCTCGGAATGTGCTCCGTCGGAATGATCAGGATATGGACGGGCGCGCGTGGACTGATGTCCCGGATAGCAAAGGCCTTGTCATCCCTGTGTACGAACTCGCCCGGAATTTCCCCGTCGCGAATCCGACAGAATAGACAGTCCTCTGACTCCGTCACCGGCCGGCCTCCACGCCTAACCTGTCAGGCTGAATGTCGCCTCGGTTTCTGCGACACGCTCATCTTTCTTGAGTTTGTCCAGGTGGGTGCGCACGTTCCCGGCTGCTGCGCGGCGCAGGGTCTTCTTCAGGTTCCGTGGATAGATGTCCTTGACCATCTCATCGACCTTCTCGATACCCTTTTCCAGCGAGGAAACCACCTGCTCCTCTCGCTCCTGCCGATGAGACATGTACCACGCGACAAGCCGACGCCCTCGTGGCGGCGCTACTACTCCGCCATGTCCCGGAGCAATCGTGTCTACGCGCAGTCTGGACAGTTTGCCGAGAGTCTTCATGTACTCATACAGATCCTGAACAGACGAGGACGAGGAGCCGAGAATCGTGTCTCCCGTAAACAGAATCCGCTCAGCTGCGAGGTGATAGCAGACGTGATCGACGGCATGGCCCGGCGTGAACAGTGCCCGCACCGCAACTCCTCCACCCGTTCGCACCATCTCTCGTGACTTGAGGGGTACAACCAGTTCATCCTTATGTCCCAGCACGCTCCGCAGCTGCTTTGCCAGCTTGGGATGACAGCGCACGGTCGCCCCGGTGGCCTCCTGGATCCTGTCCAGGCCCCCGGTATGGTCGCCGTGGCCGTGAGAAATGAGGATTCCTCCGATCTTCGGTGAGCCGAGCCCCTCCCAATACTCAAGAATCTGTTTCGTCCATGAGCGGTCATGCTCGCCGGTATCCAGAATCAGCATCTCTTCGGACGGATCACCGATGAAATAGATGGTGGTTCCCCCCGGATGCATATAGTGCGTATCGGCGATGTGGCATCCGTAAACGTGGTCACTGATCTGTGTCATCTCTACTCCTCACGGCTGTCCGCCGCCCCGTTCACTCTACGGACAACGCGAACGACTGTAACGCGACGGAGAGCGATGGTCAACGCCCATCCCCTCCATTGCTCTCAAACCGCTCAAAGTGCAGCGCCTCAAACTCCTTGTCCAGCCCTGCCAAAACAAGCACGTCACCACCGGAGACCTTTTCAAATCTGTCCGGATGAATCACGGCCTCATTGCGATTGCGGATGATGAGCACCACGCTCAACTCATTCGCTTGGCGAGGATGCACAAGACCAAGTTCCTCAATGGTTTTGCCTGCCATCCCGTCATTGACCAGCACTGTGCTGATTCCATAATCCCGTCCCAACTCAAAATAGTCCTGAACGCCCTTGAAAGACAGGCTGTGGGCGAGGCGCTCGGCAGTATCAAGTTCCGGGAAAACCACACGGTCCGCGCCAAGCTGCCTGAGCGCATTCCCGTGCAGTTCATCCCGGGCCCGGGCGACTACGTCCGTCGCGCCGAGGGTCTTCAGCAAGACCGTAGTTAGCAGGCTGACCTGGATATCGCCGCCGACCGCCACAATCACGGATTCGGATTCCGGCACTCCAAGCTCAATAAGGGCCGCGCGGTCGCTCACGTCCGCGACCATCACGTGTTGCAGCAGCGCTGAAGACTCCCGCACCCGGTTCGGGTCCCTATCAATGGCGAGCACGTCAACGCCCTTCAATTGAAGATCGCGCGCGACGCGCTGGCCGAATCGACCGAGTCCCAGAACGGCCACCTGTCCTTTTGCCACGACAGCACTCTCCGCTGGATTGATCCTGTACTACCCTATCCTAACTTCTGCCTCCGGGTATCGGAATCGCGTATATCGTTCCCGATGCGCCAGTTCCAGCGCAAGGAAGAACGGCGCGAAACGCCCCACGAACATTGACAGGATAATCACGCCCTTGCCAAAGTCCGACATCCCCGGAATCGTCCCCGTCGATAACCCGACTAATCCGAAAGCCGAAACCTCGTCGAAGAGAATCTGGACGAAGTGCTGCCCTTCTACAAGACTCAGCAGCAGCGCCGTCGAGTTCACCCAGACGAATGCGAAACTCGCAATTGTAATCGCGCGTCGCACCTGCGCGTCCGCGATCTCCCGACCAAAGATCGCTGCATGCGCAAGACCACGAATACTCGACATGACGGACGTAAACATCACCATGAAAGCGTTGATCTTGATACCACCCGTCATTGACCCCGCCGCCCCGCCGATCACCATCAGCCAGATAAGCAGGAAAAGCGTGTGCTCATATGTTGCGCCCACAGCAAAGGTGCTGAACCCTGACGTTCGGTTTCCCACCGCCATCACGAGGCCGTCCCAAATACGATTGACGATGGGCTGTGACCCCAGGGTCTCGGGGTTGGACCACTCCGTGATCAGGATGCCGATGAAACCGGCAACCGCGACGCCCACCATGCCCGCGACAACGATCTTCGCGTCCAGCGGCAGTGTCAGCCACCGCCTGCGCCTATAGATGATTATCAGGATGGCCGCGCCTGTCGCCCCAACAAATGACAGAAGTGTGATTGGCCCCGCCACCAGAATCGAATAACGATATTCAAAGAGACTTGGCGCGCCGCCGGTGATGTCGAAACCCGCGTTGTGGAAAGCCGAAACGGAATGGAAGACGGCAAACCAGCCCGCCTCGCCCGGGCCATGCCCTGCCACCAGGAAGCCTACAACCAGCACAAGGAAACCTATGAATTGAATGACTAGGGATATGCGAATGACTTCCTTCGCTTCCTGGCTCACCCTGCCCAGCGCGCCGCCACCCAGCGTTGCTTGAAGCGACTGTCTGTCGGAGAGGGATGCGCCACGCTCACGCCCAAGAATGATTATTGCAAGACCGGCAACATAACCCAGCCCCCCAACCTCAATTAGGCCCAGGATGATGAGGTGCCCGTAAATCGACCAATACTCACCGGTGTCGGCGACAATGAGGCCCGTGACAAAGGAGGCGGATGTCGCTGTGAAAAGTGCCGTGACGAAATCGGTCACCGAGCCGTCCGCGGTCGCCCAGGGCATCGACAGCAGCGTCGTTCCAAGCGCGATAAGCAGGCCGAAGAAGAGAGATATTCGTACGTACGGCGTGCTCAGAAATCGGGGCAGCCTCGGAGCCCGTGGCCGGGCAATGGTGAGCCGCCGGGATTGAGTGCCGACTGAGCGGCGCACAAGCCGCTCTCGGGGGCGTTGTCGATTGTCGACCCCCATGGCAGGCTAGCCGTCAGCCCCGGTGAAAACTATCACGCAACGATTGTACGCCCTGCCCGCAACCCTACCCTGTCATTCCCCCGCGCCCCTACTCGTCATTCCCGCGAAAGCATGTCCCGTACTTGATACGGGACGGGAATCCAGTGCGGCGTACAGCGCCACCTTCTGTCATTCCGAGCGCAGCCGAGGAATCTAGAATCGCAATTCCCTAACCAACCCCAAAACTGAAAGAGGCGCCCCGTCGGGACGCCCCTCATAATCAAGCTGCTGAAAGACTCTAGCTCTTGAACCCCGGATCCTCGCCCTCTTCCATCATCGTTATCGCTCGCTCCGCAACCTGCTTGAACACGTCATAGGGCTGAGCGCCGACAAAGAAGAACCGTCCGATAACGTACGCGGGAATCCCCGTGACGCCGATATTCAACGCGTCCTGGTACTGCTTCTCAACTTCTTCCTTGTAGGTGCGATCCTCGATGTGCTTGTGGAGCGTCGGCCAATCAAGCCCTACTTCCTCAGCGATAGGCTTGAGATTCTCAACCACGCCCAGGTCCACGCCGTCACCCCAATAGGCGCGGTACGCGGCCTCATGGAACTGCTCGCCCACACCCGCCTGCTTGGCAGCCTCGGTCGCCTCCAACGCGAGCCGTGTATAGGGAACGCGTTCGGGCCTGTTCATCACAATGCCTGCCGCCTCGGCAGCCTGCTGAACGGGCGAGTTCGGATTGTTGTACCGCTCCGGACGCGCAATTCCCTCTGGCGGCAGATCAGGACGCAGGAAAAACGCGCGATAGTCAATCTCGACGTTGAAGTCCTGCTTCAGCTTATCGACCCGTTCCTGGCCGATGTAGCACCACGGTCAAATGTAGTCGTACCAGACCGTGACCGGTAGAGTGATTCCGCTCGCCGTCGTCGCCATGTCAAACTCCCATGGATTCTCAGGGGCTGCGCCCATGATACTCCACCCTCCCCGAACCTGTCCGTAGTCGCGCCCCGTATCGCGCCTGCCCCTCTTTGCAGGTACAATGGCTGTGAGGACACGTCCGTGATTCAATGGCGCGGGCGGTTCCGTAAGGTGCATTCGCTGGCAGCGAACTAGGGACAGGTGAAAC
Source organism: Dehalococcoidia bacterium (assembly GCA_009841045.1). Lineage (GTDB taxonomy): Bacteria > Chloroflexota > Dehalococcoidia > UBA6926 > UBA6926 > VXMO01. Next base: position 4,327 of record VXMO01000014.1, on the reverse strand, counting down.
TCAGTGACCACAGTTGACGAGACCATACAGGATGCCGCCCCTGAGTCCAATCAGGAACTCAAGAGCATCGCTAATCAGGACTATAAGTACGGCTTCATCACCGAGATTGAAACGGATACCGTGCCGCCCGGCCTCACGGAAGACACCGTCCGCCTCATATCATCCAAGAAGAATGAGCCGGAGTGGATGCTGGAATGGCGTCTAAAGGCTTTTCGGCATTGGGAGACCCTGCTGGAAAAGGAACAACTCCCGGACTGGGCGCACATAAAATACCCCCCCATCAACTTCCAGGACATCATTTACTACTCCGCCCCCAAGCAGAAGGAACAGCTCGCCAGCTTGGACGAGGTCGACCCCGAAGTCCTCTCAACCTTTGAAAAGCTGGGCATCCCGCTTGAAGAGCAGAAGCGTCTCGCCGGCGTCGCGGTGGACGCCGTCTTTGACAGCGTCTCCGTCGCCACCACCTTCAAGGAGAAGCTCGCCGAACTCGGCATCATCTTCTCCTCCTTCTCGGAGGCCATCCAGGACCACCCGGAACTCGTCCGCAAATATCTGGGCTCTGTCGTCCCATACACCGACAACTTCTACGCCGCTCTCAACGCCGCCGTCTTTTCTGACGGCTCCTTCTGCTACATCCCCAAAGGCGTCCGCTGCCCCATGGAGCTCACCACCTACTTCCGCATCAACACGGAAAACAGTGGCCAATTCGAGCGCACGCTAATCGTCGCGGATGAAAGCTCCTACGTCAGCTACCTTGAGGGCTGCAGCGCCCCCATCCGTGACACCAACCAGCTCCACGCCGCCGTCGTTGAGCTTGTCGCGATGGACGATGCCGAGATCAAATACTCAACCATCCAGAACTGGTACCCCGGCGATGAAAAGGGCAACGGCGGCATCTACAACTTCGTCACCAAGCGCGGCAAGTGCCTCGGCGCGCGATCCAAGATCTCATGGACGCAGGTCGAGACCGGCTCCGCCATTACCTGGAAATACCCCAGCGTCCTCCTGCAGGGCGACGACTCAATCGGTGAGTTCTACTCTGTCGCCCTCGTCAAGGGCCGCCAGCAGGCGGACACCGGCTCCAAGATGACCCATATCGGTAAGCGCACCAAGAGCACCATCATCGCCAAGGGTGTCTCCGCCGGGGAGGCCGAGAACACCTATCGCGGCCTCGTCCGCGTCAACCCCGGCGCGGATGACGCATGGAACTTCACCCAGTGCGACTCCCTCCTGATCGGTGACAAGTGCGGCGCGCACACCACCCCATACGTTGAGGTCAAGAACAAGTCCGCTCACCTTGAGCATGAGGCCTTCACCTCCCGCGTCAGTGAGGATCAGCTCTTCTACTGCAACTCGCGCGGCATCTCCGTGGAAAAGGCCCACTCCATGATCATCAACGGGTTCTGCGAAGAGGTCTTCAAGAAGCTGCCGTTTGAATTCGCCGTTGAGGCCACGCGCCTCCTTGAGCTCAACCTTGAGGGCACCGTCGGCTAGATAGCCAGGACAACGGCAGTTCGGCTAGGACTACATGACCACCACAAGCCCGCTCGATACGTACCTCACGGATTTCGCAGACGCCGCGCGGGACTACCACGCCGCGCGCGCAGGCCGAGACCCTGAATGGATCGCCGATATCCGTGCCGAGGCGCTGGACAGCTTCCGGGAACTCGGACTCCCCACCGCCCGTCGCGGCAACGAGGAATACAAATACACGGACATCCGCCCACTCGTCCGTCAGGGATTCTCGCCGCTCCTAATCACCGACCGTAACAGCGCAGTCGCAGCTCCTGATCTTGACCTTGATCAGCTCCGTATCGGCCCGGCGGAATGGCATCGAGTCGTCATTGTAGATGGTCGATTCGCGCCGGAGCTTTCTGCCCCAGATGGCTTGCCGGATGGAATTGCCATCGGCAGCCTTGCTGAGGGTGTGCATTCCGACGGTGATGCTGTCCGCGCCCACTTGGCTCGCCTCGCAGACTATACGGAACATGGCTTCACGGCCCTCAACACTGCCCTCGCCGCGGAAGGCGCGCTTGTCCTTATCCCACGCATGACCGCAATCGATCAACCCATCCAGGTTGTCTACATCTCAACAGAGCGCACACAAGGGGCAGCCTCCATGCCTCGCACTCTGGTTGTCGCCGGGGAGGACAGCTCCGCTGCAATCGTTGAGACGCATGTCTCCACAGCTGACGACGCACACCTCACCAACGCCGTCACGGAGATTGTCGTTGGCGCAGGTTCAAACATCTCTTACTGCAAGATTCAGCAGGAGAGCGAGGCCACCTACAACGTCTCAACCACCCTCGTGGAGGTAAACGAAAACGCCAATTTCCGCTCCATGGCCATAGACATCGGCGGACGCCTCACACGCAACAACCTCACCATCATCATGGCCGGCGAGGGCGGCAACAGCGATGTGCGCGGCGCGTACGTTATCACGCGTGATCAGCACGTGGACAACCAGGTCATCGTCGACCACGTTGTCGGCCATAACGATATGAACGAAATCTACAAGGGAATCCTTGATGGCCACGCCCGCTCCGTCTTTCACGGCAGCATCATCGTCCGCCCCAACGCCGCCAAGGTGAACGCCATGCAGGTCGACAAGAACCTGCTCCTGTCCAATGACGCGGAAGCGGACACCAAGCCTGCGTTCTGGATCTACTGTGACGACGTTCGCTGCGGACACGGCGCGGCCTGCGGCAACCTTGACGAGGACGCGATGTTCTACCTCCGGAGCCGCGGCATCGAAGAAGAAGAGGCACGCATGATGCTCATTCGCGCCTTCGTCTCCGAGGTTGTTGACGCCATCCAGGAGCCATCCATTCACGACCATGTCGCCGCGCTCATCGCCACAAAGCTCGATAATCTCTAACCGGGGCGTTTGTGCCATCGTGGATGATGTAGAGAAAATGGAAGCGCGCCGTCCCGCCAATGGAGTGGAGGTGTCATGACTACGGATTCCGCGCCGCTCCGTATTGCCGTCATCGGCTCAACCGGCTCGCTCGGCCAGATCGTCCTTTCCGTCGCTCGCTCACTGGGTGATAACGTCCGCGTCGTCGGCCTCGCGGCCGGCTCAAACCTTGAGCGGCTCGGTGAGCAGATACGTGAATACAAGCCCACCATGGCCGGTTTCGCGCGCGGACGTTGGCGCGACGAGGTCCCGGAGGGCGTGGAGTTCAAGTCCATAAACGACATTGTCTCCTCTCCCGAAGTTGACATGGCCGTCATCGCCAGCGTCGGTCGGAATAGCCTTGAGGCGGCGTGGACGGCCATTGACGCCGGAAAACGCGTTGCCATCGGCAACATTGACACGCTCTACATTGCCGGCGAGCTGCTCGCCCGCCGCGCAAAGGAAACCGGCGCAAGCATCTTCCCCCTTGATGACGAGCCCATCGGTGTTTGGCAGACCCTGTGGGGAGAAAGCCCGGAGTCCGTCAGACAAGTCACAATGACGTCCACGTGGGGCACCGTGCAGGCGCGCCGCCTGCCCCGCCATGGCACGCAGATGCCGGCCGGCATGGAGACCCCCAGGCCCGCCCGCGCAGTGGGAAGAAAGCGTTCAATTGATGCCTCCACCCTCATGGTCAAGGCAACGCAGGTGGCGGTTGTCAACGCCCTCTATGACATCCCTCTGGAAAATATCAATGTCCTCTTTCACCCGCAGGGCCTCGTCCGCGCGCTGACCGAGTTCAACGACGGATCGGTCAAGTCCGCCCTCTTCATCCCGGACATGCGCGTCCCCGTCCAGCTTTCCCTCGCATACCCAAACCGATGGGCGAACGCGGAGATCAACCGCGTCGACCTCCTCGCTGAGGGCCGCCTCTCCTTTGAGCCGCTGGAACACGAGCTTTTCCCCTGCTATCAGATCGCTATTGACGCGGCGCGGCAGGGCGACACGTATCCCGCAGTTGTAGCAGCAGCTAATGACGCCGCCATTGAGCTCTTCATCTCCCAGCAGATCGGCTTTACTGATATACCCAAGGTCATTGATCGCGCCGCGAACGCTCACCGCCCACAACCCCTTGATGATCGAGCAAGCATCATCGAGGCAATGGACTGGGCAAAGACCTTTGTCGGCGGCCAGGTACAGGATTGATTGCCAGGCCGCGGCCGCTTTCATTCAGCAACAATCGCGTCAACCAACACACCGGAGGACGAATGAAACCCTGGCGAGCGATTACAATTGCCCTCCTCGCCGTGGCGCTCGTTGCCACGTCAATCGCATGCGAAGACGAAGAAGAACCTGACCCCCCAACTCAGCCAGACCCTCCCACGGTTATCCCAACCGCAGTCACCGCTCCTCCGACAGCCACACCTGCTC
>VXMO01000061.1 GCA_009841045.1 Dehalococcoidia bacterium | reverse complement strand
CCACGGCCCACAGCATGATCTGCACGAATCCGCTTGAAGCAAGGAAATCCCGGAACTCTTGTAGCGATGACTCATCCTCCTCCAACGCATCCTCAAGGGTCTCGTCCGAGATCTCGAACCCCGCGCGAATGGTCTCCCGCAGTTCATCCGGGTCCTCGAACAGCGCCTCGCTCAACGCCGCCGTCAGGTTCGCCGCGTCCGCCGCCACCCCCTCGGCCATAACCTCCATCACCCGATCCATGAGGTCCGTTTCCCCCGCGTCGAACGCTGCATACACATCGTCAGAGGTGATTGAAATGGAAGGAGGAATCATCCGCTGCGTTTCTTCTCGCACCACCTCCTGCACGTCGATCCCTACCGCGCTCTGATATTCCTCGTAGGTCATGCCCGAAATCACGCACGGCGGAAGAATGTCGTCAAGCGATTCCGGCATATCGAGGTCCGGCGTCTGCCCGGGCAGGCATGGAGGAACGAAATTGTATTCGGCCTCAAGACGCCTGTCCGCCTCCGCCGCAATCGCGATGGGGGCGTTAATTTGTGCCTGCGCCAGCGACAGTTCCACCTCGGAACTCAATGGCTCATCGGCCAACCCCACGGCATACGCGGATACATCCTGGATCACCTGCGCTTTCACACGACTCAGCTCCGCAGGCGAAATCTCGTCCAGGACGAATTCCGCCACCACCTCCGCGTCCACGTCGCCAAACCCCGGCACAAACAGCGCCTCCGTCTGCATCGACGAGTCCAGCCCCGCCACAATGGCTTCCATCAGGGACGCATCGTCGATATCGGCTTCTGTCAGCACGTCGATGATCGCGTTCTGGACAGCCCAAGCCCGATCATCGATGGGGATCGTAATCTCGGAGTTCTCCGTCTCTCCGATGTAGTACGCCCCAACGTCGTCCACCGCCTGCCCAAGACGCGGGAAAAGCCAGTCGCTCGGCGCAATCTCCGGCAGGTGCGTCTCCGCAACATCCCCCAGGTCCACCGAGGTCACGGCGTACTCGGCCGTCTCCTCCTCCACCCGGTCTTGAAGCAGTTCAATCAGGGAATCGTAGACCTCCGGATTCTCTCGTGAAATCCGGCTCGATAGCTCGTCGAATCCACGCCCCGCCCGCGGCGCAATGGGAATGACAACCTCGAACTCGTCCTCCCGCCCCCACATGTACGGCCACACGGCCCGCAACACGTTTTCCGTCTCGTCGCGAATCTCCGTGGCAGGGAAAGCTGCCTCAACCGAAGCGGCAATGTCCGCGCTCCACGGCTCGGCCACGCGAATAACATCATTGTCGGTTTCTAGGAACAGCTCATCCAGCGACGACGGAACTAGGTGGTCGTGCGTGTAGCTGTAGAAATCCGCCTCGCTCAGGGCCTCAATCAGGTCATCCGGCTCGGAAACGGACGCCCGCACCCCTGAGAAGGTGATGGCAAAGATGGCGATGGGCAGGAAAATGATCGCAATCAACGCGGCTGCGGCACGGCGCGCCCACAGGGAAAATGACGCTCTGTCTTCCTGAGTTGGTTCGGGTATGACCACGTTTCGTATGATACTGGTGATGCTTGAAACTGAGAAACCTCAAAGTGTTGAGGAGATTAGCCCGGAGGCGATATGACCGAGACTGTTGCGCAAAAGGAGCGGCTCATCGAATGGATGGGCGCGCAGCTGACTGAAAAGGGGGATGGCAAGGCCGTCGCCACTCTTCCTGCGGAGCCACACGTGCTCCACGCCGACGATAACCCTCGCGTGGCGGGCGGCGTCGTCATGGCGCTCATGGACTTCTGCATCCACCACGCCGTCCATAGCCTCCTCGCGCCCAATGAGCTCCACGCCACCATCGAGATGAAGCTCAATTTCATTCGACCCGGTCTCCCCGGTGTCCTCATCGCGGAAGCCAACGTCGTCAACAAGGGCAGCCGCTTCGCAATCGTCGAGGGCACCATCACCCAGCAAGAGACCGGCAAACTCGTCGCCCAGACCCTCACCACTGAAACCTGGGTCGTGATGCAGCCATCGGGCAAGTAGAGGCCCGCTGGCAGCCGTGTAAACGATGGCTACCGAGAAACGAACGTGGACGTGCCGCGAATGCGGCTACGTTGTCACGCCGCGCTGCCCCGCCTGCCGCGTCGTCATCACCGGTCGGGAGGCCGGCGCCGGGCGCTGCAACATGTGCGGCACCCCCCTCACCGCCGCCATCTACACCTGCCCTGAATGCCACATGGAGAACGCTCTCAGGCCGCCCGCCGACCAACGACTCACACCATGGCGCGGCAGGGATTTGGGTATCAAGGGACTCCAGGCCCTCAGGCTGATCGTCGGAATGGTCCAGATGGCGGGCTTGATCCTCTTGGGCGTTAGCTGCTCCGCCGCAGCCGGCGGCGCGAACCCGCCCGTCGACGGCCCCTCATTTGGTCAGTTCCAGCTGATGGGACTCACGGCGTTGGTCGGGCTGATACCCGTGCAAATCGTCATCGCCCGCATCATCAAATCGCTCAGCTACGGCACCGTCACCATCGGCGAACGCCGCCCCCGAAACCCATCAGAAGAGTAGTTCGTCATTCCCGCGAAAGCGGGAATCCAGTGCGGGGCGCAGCGCCGCCTACCATGTCATTCTGAGCAGAGCGAAGCGCAGTCGAAGAATCCGAAAACTCATCTGGCAAGCATGCCGGAACACGGCAAGCCTGTTTCTTCTGCAGGCGAGACCGCGAACTTAACTCGACGCCGCCCGCACCCGGTCCAGAATAGCCGCCGTGTCCAGCGGCACCTCAAGGATGTAGCGCAGATACCACCGCAGCAGCGCCTCAAGCTCCGCTAATGAATCCTCATTCATAGAAAGAGAGGCCGCCCCGTCCAGCCCCTCGCGCTGCAGCGCCTGCAGATCGCGCACCGTCCCTCGCGGAATCTGCCGCGTCCACCCCGGCTGCCTCGACGCGCACGAGGAGCACAGCAGCCCCCCAAGCTGAGCGCTGAACGCTTGCTGACCCCGCGAGCCGTTCACATCCGCATCGCAGGACGCGCACCGGTCCAGCACCGGCTGAAATCCCGCCCAGCTCAACACCTGGATCTCAAACGCCCGCGCAAGCGAATCCGCCCGATGTCCCCCATCAAGTCGACGCAACGCCTCAAGCAAAAGGCTAAAAAGCTCCTCCTGCGGTTCCTGTTCCTGCGTGAACCTGTCCACCAGTTCCGCCATGTGCAGCCCGTGGAGCAGTGTCAAGAAATTCGCACGGGCTGTGTGGAACACCTCCACCGCCTGCGCCTGCGTGACCACGTCCAGCGTCCTGCCCCGCGCAATCTGCACTGATGCCCGCGTCAGCGGCTCCAAATGCCCGCCCAGCCTGCTCTTCGGCCTGCGCGCCCCCCGCACGGACACCCGCAGCTTGCCATGCTCCGCCGTGAAAAGCGTCAATACCCGGTCGGCCTCTCCCAGGTCTCTATGCCGCAGCACGATGGCGTCGGCTCGATAGAGTGTCGACTGCGCCAACGTCGAGGGCGGCCGTCCGGAGGTCATGGTGCGAACCAACAAATAGCTACGAAGTCCAGTTCGGCGGACGCTTCTCCACGAATGCCCGCCGCCCCTCAACAACATCCTCGGAGGCCATGACCTCGGCGCTGATCGGGTTGGAATACTCCTTCAAATCGTCCTCGTCGTTCCGACGCTGAAAGAGCGCCATGGCCTTGGACGCGCGGACAGCGAGCGGGGCATTCTGGGCAATGAGCTCCGCGATCTCCACCGCCCTTTCCATGAGCTTCTCCGGTTCGAGGACCTCATGCACCAGCCCAACCCGATGCGCCTCATCGATGGGGATGTTCTCCGCAGTCAGCAAGTAGAACATCGCCTCCCCGGGCGCGATCATCCGCCCTAGGTACTGGCTCCCATAGCTTGCCGCGATGCCCCGCTTCGGCTCAGGCAACCCGAGATACGACTCCGACGATGCAATCCGGATATCGCAGTCCATCACAAAGTGCATCCCCCCGCCCACGGCAAGCCCGTTGATGGCCGCGATAAACGGCTTGGGATTCGGCGAGAACAGATCGAACTTGACCGGCGCTGACGGCGCAATCGCGGCAACCTCTGCCTTGTACTCATCCTCGGAAATCTCACCGGAGTCCCGCCGCGCGGCAAGCGCCTTTGTCGCAGCGTCGCGGTCCGCGCCCTCACGCATATCGGCCCCCGCGCAGAAGGCCCTGCCGGCACCCGTCAGGATGCCCACACGCATCTCCGGATCATTCGTGAAATCGTCCAGCGCCTCTAGCATCTCCGCCATCAACCGCCCGCCGATCGCGTTCAGCCGGTCAGGCCGATTCAGCGTAAACACGGCATAGTGCCCCTCAACATTCTTCTCATAAACCACATCCGCCATAACCGCCTACCCCTTTCCATTGCGCTAAGAATACTACCCCTGCTCCCCTCATTCCGGCGTAAGCCGGAATCCATCGGGTTGTCATTCTGAGCGCAGCGCAGCCCCCCATGTCATTCTGAGCGCAGCGCAGCGGAGTCGAAGAATCTAAAGCCATGATCGCTCACCTACCCTCATTGCAGCGCAGGCCGGAATCTAACCTAAATCCCGTCTGCATACGGCCAGATTTCCAGTATCTTCTCGGCCATCCATTCACTACGATGACGAATCCAAATCTGCCTCGTTGACACCGACATCGACGCCATCCAGTTTTTCAATTTTCAGGCCGGAAACGGTCTCATCGAAGCGCCATATATATCGCCGATGCGTATTGTCACTTGCGAATACAATGATCCAGACTTCATAAGGAATGCCTTCACTAGCACATCTTTTGGCACGAACCAGTTCCCAAGCAGTCAGGTGAATAGAACGTGGAAACCGACCTTGGCTAGACTTGACTTCGACGAACTTGATAGTCTTCCCACTTTTTGGATCGGTCACAGCGAAATCCGCACCAGGCAACGAGCCATCACCCCTATCCTTCAAAGCAGACGTCATATGGCCGTATCGCACGACATCAAGGCCGTTGGATTCTCTCAGCAGAAGGTCATGGGCAATTTTTTCAGCCTCCCTATCACGAGGAGGAGTTCTACTGCCCACTTCATGCGATCCAGCCGCTCCAGTTGGAACTCCCTCAACAGGGTCACCAGATCCTGACAAACTTGGATCAAATGGACGATGGTCTACAGCGCCATCCAGGATGGAAGACTTCCTTGAGGAAATTCCAGGCTGAAATGCCGTGGGCGGTTCCGGCTGTCCCTTCGCGAACGCCCAAGCTCTGTAAGAAAGGTCTTGGAAAGAACTGAACGGTGTGCGTCGGGATTCAATACCATCGAGGATCTGATCACGGATCGATAGATACTCGTTTGCAGTAGCACTCCTAGATTCGACGATTCGCATTCCCAGTTTCTTTCGCAAGTATTCCCTAGAATTGGAATCAAGAGGCAGGAAGTTCCTAGGGCGTATCCAATAGAGACCACTAGGAAGGCGGTGTCCTACCCTTTTTACATCCGCCGCCTCATTGAACGCCGACCTGAACTCATCGCTATATTCTTCGCCGTAACCGTCTGTCACATCTAGAGCAAGGCGAAAAACGCGCCAGAGTTTCTTGATGCCATCGGGGTCCCGCTCAAACGCGAATCTGAACCACCAGACATTGATCTGTGGATACTGGGGCACACCATCGAAATCGTCCGGAACATCCGCATCGATGCCGAATAGATCCTTATACGAACTGGCTAACCTCTTTTGTTCATCTTCGTCTGTCTCCAAGATGTTGAGTGAAGCAAATATGGTGAACGGGCAGATGTCTTCGAGAGGTCGCTCCTCGTAACCTCCACGTCCGTCAGAGAATTTGTCCAGAGTGCGAAAACTAACGCTTGACTCACGAATCACACTGAGGATTTTCTCAACTAGCTGGCGACGTCCGTGCTGATGATCGTAGTCCGACAGCTTCTCTGCCATCTCCTCATAGAATTCTGTCCAGGTGAAATCAGGTGCGGATTGAGGCCCGGTTGTTGTCATTGATATGGCCTTTCACTTCTAGGTCCCCGTTCTCGTCAGAATGACCAAGGCGCGCACCCCCGTCTAAAACTCCTGCCGCCCCTCCAAAGCCCGCGCCACGGTAACTGCGTCCGCGAACTCAAGATCGGACCCCGACGGCAGCCCCCGCGCCAGCCGCGTCACGCGCACCCCCAGCGGCGCGATCAGACCCTGCACATACATCGCCGTCACCTCCCCCTCCATCGACGGATTGGTGGCGATGATGACCTCCTTCACCGTGTCATCCCTAAGCCGCTCGATCAACTCACGGATGCGTAGATTCTCCGGCGTCACCCCGTCCATCGGCGACAGCAGCCCGTGCAGCACGTGATACCGCCCCTTGAACGCCCCGCTCCGTTCGATAGCGACCACGTCCAGAGGCTCCTCTACAACGCAGATAATCGACTGGTCCTCCACCGGCAGCGCGCACCGTGGGCATGGGTCCGTCTGGGTGACGTTCTGGCAGATCGAGCAGAACCTGACCGTCTCGATGACCCCCAGCAGCGCCTCCGCCAGCTCCCGCGTCTCCTCCTTGGGAGCGCGAATGACGTGATAGGCAAGCCGTTGCGCGCTGCGCGGCCCGATCCCGGGCAAACGGCTCAACTGCTCCGTCAGGCGTGTGAGTGATTCCGCCTGCCCGCCGCCTTGCTCAGGCTGTGATGTCATCTACATCCCGGGCAGACCAAGCCCGCCTGTGAGTTTTCCAAGATGACTCGACGCGAGGTCCTTGGCCTTGTTGTTGGCGTCCGTAACCGCCCCCAGCACAAGATCCTCAAGCGTCTCGACGTCCTCCGGGTCAACCGCCTCGGGCGCGATGGACACGGAGCGGATAGTCTGGTGACCGTCCATGACCACCGTCACCGCGCCGCCCCCGGCCGTTCCCTCCACCGTCATCTCGCCCAGCTCGTTCTGCGCCTTCTCCAGCTTCGACTGCAGTTGCTGCATCTGGCGCATCATGTTCCGGTTCATCCCCATCCGCCTGCCCTCCCGCGTCTCGCGGCTACTCGGTCTCGGTTTCGCTTTGATCTCGTCCGGAGACGACCTGCCCGCCCATCTGCTGCGCCGCCCTCACAAGGTGTCCGCCGCGATCCTCCTGCCCGACCTTCTCGCATCGGATCGTATAGTGCTTGCCCAGCAGCTGCGCGAAACGCCGTTCTACCAGGTGACGGTACTTCGGGTCAGCGATTTTGTCCCTATGGAGATTGTGAGCGAAACCGATGACGATAGTATCGTCATTTTCAATAGCAAGAGGCTGGGACCCGCTACGGAGCCATGCATCAAGATTACCGCCCGACCCAACGCCTCGAAGCCCATCCACTAGTTGTCGCCAGTGATTTCTTAGTGTCTCTACCGTAAGCTCACCTGGCGGCAGTTCAAACGGCTCCGCGCCGCCCTGCCGCTGCGCCACCATCGGCGACGGGCGAGACCCCGTCCGCGGATACTCCGACTCCGTCCGCGGCTGACTTGGCCGCGCAGGCTCCTGCCTCTGTTGCGGAGGACGCTGTTGTTGTTCCGACTGCTGTTGTCGAAGTTGACGCGCAGGCGGCGTTTCAGCCGCTCGTGTCTCGGAAACGTGTCGCTCCTCTTGGGTCGCCCGCGCCCCCTGCTCCGCGCCCCGCTCCACCGACTCCCCGCTCAGCGAGATCCCCGCAAACGCCATCTCCAACGGCAGCGGCGGACTCCCGCTCGGCACCGATAAAGCCGCAATCTGCCCCAGCGCATGCCGAATCACCGGCAGCTCGATCTTCTCCGCCAACTCCCGTGCCGACCCTTTTTCATCATCAGAAACATCCAACACGTCCGCCGCCCCCGCCCGCACCAGCATCAGCGCCCGCAGCTCGTTCACCAACTCCCGGTGAATCTGCCGCATATCCACGCCCGCCGCGTGCAGGCTCGAAAGCCCCCGCAACGCAGCCGCCAGGTCCTTCTCTCCCAGCAGCGACGCAATCAATTCCCGCGCCCGCCCCGACCCCGCGATGCCGAACAGCCGCCGCGCGTCATTCGCGGTCGCGTCCGCCCCCGCCGTCAAGGCAAGCTGTTCAAGCAGGTTCTCGGCGTCCCGCAGGCTCCCCCCGGACGCCTTCACCACCGTATTCAGCGCTTCCGGCTCCATGCTCAGCCCCTCCGCATGGGCAATCTCGCCCAACAGGGAGGCAGCGCGTTCCTCCGGGATGCGCTGGAAATCAAACCTCTGGCACCGCGACGCTATCGTCAGCGGCACGGCATGCGGCTCCGTCGTTGCCAGCAGGAAAACCACGTGATCCGGCGGCTCCTCCAGCGTTTTCAGCAGCGCATTGAACGCCGCCGCCGTAAGCATGTGCACCTCATCTATGATGTACACCTTCTTCCGGCCCCGCGCCGGCATGAACCGCACCTTCTCCCGCAGATCGCGTATCTCATCGATGCCCCGATTCGATGCCCCGTCAATCTCCACGAGATCGAGGAACGATGCATCGGTAATCTGCTGGCACGGCTCGCAGTCATTGCACGGCTCGCCCCGCCCACCCGTCGGCTCGCAGTTGATCGCCTTGGCCAGAATCCGCGCCGTGCTCGTCTTGCCCGTCCCACGCGGCCCCGTGAATAGATACGCGTGTCCAACCCGATCCCGCTCAAGCGCGTTCAGAAGCGTTTGGGTGATGTGCTCCTGCCCGACAACCTGCTCCAGCGTCTGGGGACGCCACTTGCGATACAGGACCTGGTGCGGGCCTTGCGCCCCCTGTTCCGTTGTCATGACATCCGCCCCGTGGACGCCGTCGTCTCTGCCCCGTGCCCATCCGCATGTGAAGGCGCCATCGGCTCCGTGCCGTGAACGGGCCGCCCGATGATATCCAGCAAAATGGCGTCCTCGCGAGCGCGCATTGTTTCTTCATCATCGCTCAGCACGTGATCATGGCCGAGCAGGTGAAGAATTCCATGCACGAGCAGGTGGGCCGCCTCCTCCTCAACGCTCAGACCGTTAGCCTCTGCCTGCGCGGCAGTCATCGGAGCGGACAGCACAAGCTGGCCGATGTCCCCTCGTGCCGTGCCCTCATCTTTCGGCCAATCGTCTTCAAGATCGAACGCCTCGGCGGGAAAGGACAACACGTCTGTCGTGCCCTGCTCCCCAAGGAACTGCGCGTTCAATGACGAAACGGTCTCGTCCCCGGCGATGAGCACCTCCACACGACCGCCCGGCGGCGCGCCTTCTGCCCCGAGGGCACGCCGAATAACCTCGCGCACCCAACGCCGAGAGAGTGCCTTGCGATGCGGCTCCTCAACAAGAATGCTCACGCGATACGGCGACGATGACATGACAACCCGCTACCCCCACCAAAGCATGATACGCGCCTAGCCTGGTCGCGGAAAGACAATCAGAATCACAACAACCGCCGCCATCCACGCAATCACCGCCAACATCATTGGCCTGTCCTGCAGCAACACACGTTCCGGCTCCCCGGTGATGTGCCCCAGCCGAATCAACTGCAAATACCGGAACACGCCGTAGATCATGAACGGAATCGTTAGCATCATCTGCTCCGGCAGATTCGGCGCGGTAAACGTGTAGAGCGCATATGCCATCAACGCCGACGGCGCGACAACGGCAATCATCTGGTTCAGCAGCGGCACGGAATAGTGGTCCAGCGTGTCGCGATGGTCGGACGCCCCGTCCTCCATCAACCCAACCTCGCCATGCCTCTTGCCAATCGCAATCAGCAGCGCCCCCAACGTCGTGCAGACGTAGAGCCACGGAGAAATCGGCACGTCGATCGCCACCGCCCCCGCCATCACCCGTATCAGGTACGCCGCCGCCACCGCCATAACGTCGATGAACACCACGTCCTTCAGCAGCGCCGAATACCCAATGGTCAGGCTCACGTACCCCACCGCGATCAACCCCATCAGCGGGCTCATCGCGAACGCCCCGCCCAGGCACACCACCAGCAGCGCGGCGGACACGAAGCCGCCAGTGGTTGGCGTCACATATCCGGCGGCGATGGGCCGCTCACGCTTTGTCGGATGCGCCCGGTCCCGGTCCGCGTCGATGATGTCATTGATGATGTACGTCGCCCCGGACAGCCCGATGTAGATAGCCGCACCCGCCGCCGCCTGCAGCAGTAGCCGGAACGCCGTCTCCGGATCATCAAGGTCCCAGTGGAGATTCAGCGAAAAGGCGAACGCCAGGAACAGCAGCCCGTTCTTCGTCCACTGCGTCGGGCGCAATAGGCGCAGAACCGCCACCGGCATCGACGGCCGCCCTCTCACCTCCACGCCTCCAAGCATCCCGGCTCCCTCCGTCATTCCCGCGAAAGCGGGAATCCAGTGCGGCGCGCAGCGCCGCCTCCCATCCGCCAAATGATACTGTAGGTGCGAAATGACCCACCAAAAGAACGAAAAGGGCAGCTACGTCAGCCGAGGCGGCGTCAAGCTTGAAGGCGTGCTCGATGCATTCGGCCTCAACCCCGACGGCCTCGTCTGCCTCGACGTTGGAGCATCCACCGGCGGATTCACCGACTGCCTCCTCCAGCGCGGCGCTGAACGCGTCTACGCCGTGGATGTCGGCTACGGTCAGTTGGCGTGGAGCCTGCGCAATGACTCGCGCGTAATCGTCATGGAACGCCAAAACGCCCGCCATCCGCTCGGCATCGAAGAACTAATCAGCTTCGCGGTGGCAGACGTGTCCTTCATCTCCCTGCGCCTTGTCCTGCCCAGCATCATCGAAACCCTCGCCCCCGGCGGCAGCATCCTCGCCCTCGTCAAACCGCAGTTTGAGGCGGGACGCAAAGAGGTAGGCAGGGGCGGTGTCGTCAAATCACCGGTAGCCCGCGCAAACGCAATCGGCAGCGTCGCCCTATGGGCAATAGAAAACGGTCTCCGTATCTTGGGAGTGCGCGAATCGCCGCTCACCGGCCCAAAAGGCAACCACGAATACTTCTTGCTGCTGCAGAAGCCGTAGTTTCGTCATTCCCGCGAAAGCATGCCCCGTACTCCGATACGGGGCGGGAATCCAGTACGGCGCACAGCGCCGCCTCCCTGTCATTCTGAGCGCGGCGAAGAATCTAAAGACTCATCCGGCAAGCATGTTGGAACGCGGCAAGCCTGTTTCTTCTTCAGACAAGACAGACCGTGAACTTAAGCCGTAGCGCAGCTACCCGTTCACGCTGAGCTTGTCGAAGGGTGAACCCCTCAGCGTCCTGTCAGCGCCTCGCCCACCCCGGCCAATCTCGATTGATCGCGATGAAGTGGTGCCACTCCTCGGGGAGCTCGCTCTCCTCAAAGATGGCCGTCACCGGGCAAACAGGCTCACAGGCCGCGCAGTCAATGCACTCATCCGGCTCGATGTAGTACATGTTGTCGTCGTCTTCGGTGTGGATACAGTCCACGGGGCAAACATCGACGCATGAGGCGTCTTTGAGATCAATGCAGGGCTCGGCGATGATGTAGGCCATGCCTGTCTAGCTCCTTACGAGTGTGAATGTCCAATAGTCAGTATAGCGTAGCTGTGCCGCCATTATAGCCGCCCAATCTCCCATTCGCGCAACGCTAATGAGACTGTTCCGTCACACCTGTACGTCGAAGATAAAGGTGATCAATGCGCCAAGAGCGTATCCGAGAATCGCCGAAACAACGCCGATTGCCAGCATCTCCAGCCCTGAGGTCACCGGGTTCCGCAGCGTAAACCGCGTCTTGCCGGCCCCCATCAGGAACAGTCCGACGGCTGTGCCGGCGATTGACGTCCAGACGGCAACCATACCCGGCATCATGTTGAACGCCGCAATCAGATACGGAATGATCGGCACCGCCGCCCCCAGGAAGAACGACGCTCCCATCGCAAAGGCGTCTTTCCATGGAACGGTATCGACGTCTGCGGACAGCCCCAACTCCTTCTCGATAACCGTATTCAGGAGTGCGCGCTCATTCTGCGCCAGAGTCTCGGCGATGAGTACCGCGGCGTCTTCTGACAGCCCCTCGTTGCGCAGCAGCACCACAAGCCGCGCGACAACCTCTGAACGGGATTCGTGAAAATCATTCGTCGCGCTGTCGATCTCGGCCAGCTTCACTTCGCTTTCGGCTTGTGAGCCCAGGTAGCTGCCCGTCGCCATGGAGACAACGCCGCCCAACCCGCCCGCAAGGCCGGCCACCACCGTCACAAAACTGTCTTGGGTGGCGGCGTAGACGGACGAGACGAGGACGGCGGTGCTGATCAGGCCGTCCTGCATCCCGAAGATGACTTCCCGGATGCGCCCAAGCGCTGTGATGCGCTCCCGCGCCGTGTCGATGCTCTCTGTGGCGCGGGCCATCTCCTCATCGACGAAATGCTCCGCTTGAGCCGGGCTTTCCTCAACTGAGACGGTGTCGGTTCCCCAACCCGCCCCTTCAAGCGCCTCACGAAAGATGGCCAGATCCCGCTCATCACGCTCTATTGCCAGTCTGATGCGGCCAACAACGTCCGAACGGCCTTCCGCCTCTGCCTCCGCCATGATGCGCGGATACAGCGTTTCCACGTCATATGTGTGACTGTCGACGACGGACTGCAGATTCTCCCGCGTGGACCGTAGCTCATCCGCTGAGGAGAGGACATTCACCGGAAAGATGTCCGGATCGCGGGCGACGCGCAGAAACGCCTCCGCCACCTCCGGGTAGCCGTCCAGGACCGCCTTGGACGCGTACGCGTTGTACAGCCTCTTGGCGCGCGCATGGCCGATGAACGCGTTCCAGAGATTCTGGTTCGTGCGGGACAGCCGTTGGTCAGACCCTTGCCCCACGTCGCGTTCGTTTGTTGTCATGGTTCA
Source organism: Dehalococcoidia bacterium (assembly GCA_009841045.1). Taxonomy (GTDB): domain Bacteria; phylum Chloroflexota; class Dehalococcoidia; order UBA6926; family UBA6926; genus VXMO01. The sequence continues at coordinate 6,283 of VXMO01000061.1, read as the reverse complement.
GTTACGGCAGCTTGTTGCCTGCCGCGTCACGATGCCGATCCCTCGTGCCCGTTCCATCCGTGCGCCGACCCTCTGCGCGGCTCCGGGAAGAACTTCCTCCAGCTCTCATTCGCCCCCAGGAATCGGTAGAACGTGTGATACGGATTGGGGCGTGGAGCGACTGGTTCGGTCAGGAGATGCATCCCAGCCTCGCGTGGCGTCCGCCCTGCCTTGCGATGATTGCAGCGCACGCACGCCGCCACCACGTTGTCCCACGTGTTCTGTCCGCCCCGGTGCCGCGGCAATACGTGGTCGAGCGTCAACTCACGGGATGTCTTGCCGCAGTACTGGCACGTGTTGCCGTCCCGCAGAAACACGTCGCGTCGCGTCAGCCGCAGCGGCTGGATGGGACGCCGCACATAGCTGGACAAGCGGATCACGGACGGCACCTCCAGCCGCGCCGTTTCCGCCTGCAGGTAGCCCCGCCCGTTCTCGATCATCTCCGCCTTGCCGCGGATCAACAGCAGGAGAGCGCGACGAACGCGCGTGACGTTCAACGGCTCGAAGTTGCCGTTCAGCACAAGAACCGCGGAATTGAGGATATGCACCACTCCCTGCCGGGGAGTGTCCTCGACCGTTCGCTTGTCCATAGTCCGCATTGTAGCCCTGTCCGCCTGCACCCATTATCCATGCTGCAAAGGACTATGACAGGTCAATCTCTCCCGAAATTAACTGCAAAATCGGAACGAGGAACGCAAAGTACGGCCGCAGCACGGACACATCCAGCGCCTCCTGCATCTCTCTCACGCCAAATGACTCCAACGCCCAGATCACCGCAACCACAAGCATGCAGCCCGCCACCGCGCCAAAAACAACCCCGCCCACGGTATCCAACCAACCCATCATCAATGCTTTCAATGCGGTTTTAACAAGACCCACCACCACCCAGCCCGCCACAATAGTAAGAATCAGAACCAGCGCATAGCCCCCCAAAGCCGCCAGATTGTGGTCCGCGATGAATAGACCGACAATATCGGCGGCCTGCTGCCGCAACAACGTCGCAAAAACAGTCGCCCCCGCGATGACAGCCAGCGCAAACAACATGCGAATCAGCCCAACTCGGAACCCGAACGCAATTGCAGCCGCCATAATGACGATGATGAGTATATCCAGCCAGTTCATTGCTGCCCGTAGTATCTCACGCCACGGAGCGTCGAGTGACACATAGAGGCCCCATCGCACTCGATGGCCCCGTCGCCTCCGGCAAGACCACCGTCGGGCGCGGCGTCGCCCAAACCCTCGGATGGGCATTCATCGACACCGGCCTCCTCTACCGCGCCGTCGGCCTGCTTGCCTTGCGGGCCAACCTTGAAGACTGGAACAACGATGCCGTCGCCCGCCTCGCGCAGCAATCGGAAATGGCCATCGACGACACCCGCGTGACTGTTGATGGTGAGGACGTCAGCGATGTGATTGGGTCCATTGATGCCGGTAGCGCCGCATCCCGGGTCGCCGTCCTCTCCGATGTCCGCCGTGTCCTGGTACCCATGCAGAGAAATATGGCCGAACAGGCGGACGGCCGCGTGGTCATGGTTGGACGCGACATCGGCACCGTCGTCCTCTGGGACGCCCCCGTCAAAATCTACCTCGACGCCTCAGCCGAAGCCCGCGCCCGACGCCGTTACATCGAGGCCGTCGAACGCGGCGAGGACAGCAACTACGACCGCGTCCTCTCAGAACTCCGGGAGCGTGACAAACGTGATGCTGAACGCGCCGATTCCCCGCTCAAACCCGCCGAAGACGCCCACGTCCTCCTCACGGACTCCCTAACCCCCCAACAGGTCATTGAGAAAGTCCTCAGACTAGCTGAGCCCCCCTCCTAAATCCATTTCGTCATTCCCGCGCAAGCGGGAATCCAGTGCGGCGCGCAGCGCCGCCTCTGTCATTCTGAGCGCAGCGAAGAATCTAAGGTCTCCATTTCGGAGCTGAACACCGTAACGCCGCAGCTTGTGTATGCCATAATTCCCCCATGCCAACTATCGTCGAACAACTCGAACAAGACATGAAACAGGCCATGCGCGACCGTGATCGCCCCCGCCTGTCCGCCATCCGCATGATGCGCAGCGCACTCCAGAACGCCGCCATCGCCAAGGGCCCCAACACCGCCCTCGACGACACCGAGGCCGCGGATGTCCTCGCCCGTGAGGCACGCCAGCGCAAGGAGACCATCGACGAATTCCGCAAGGCCGGACGCGAAGACGGCCTCGAAGAGCAGGAAGCCGAGCTCGCCGTCGTCGAGTCCTACCTGCCCGAGCGCCTCTCCCGCGACGAAATCGAAGCGGAGGCCCGCAGGATCATCGACGACATTGGCGCGCGTAGCATGGCCGACCGTGGCCGCGTCATGGGCGCACTCATGCCCGCCATGAGAGGCCGCGCAGACGGCAAAGACGTCTCAGACATCGTCCAACAACTCCTCTCCCGATAACGCCCATGACAACAACCACACAGTCGCCCCGCGTAGCCGTCGTCGTCTTCCCCGGCACCTGGAGCGACGCCGATTGCCACCACGTCATCACCAACGTCTTCAACGCCCACGCCGACTACGTCTGGCACACCGAAAGCAATCTCTCCGACTACGATCTCGCCATCCTCCCCGGCGGATTCGCCCATGGCGACCACCTCCGACCCGGCGCAATCGCTCGCTTCTCCCCCGTCATGGACGGCATCCGACGCATGGCCGAAGAGGGCAAGACGGTAATTGGTATTTGCAACGGCTTCCAGGTCCTCTGCGAAGCCCAACTCCTTCCCGGCGCGCTCCTCCGCAACGCCCACCTCCAATACCGCTGCCAGTGGACGAACCTCCGCGTCGAGACCACCGACAGCCGATTCACGTCCCTTTCACAGCAGGGCGATGTCCTCCGCGTCCCCATCTCCCACGGCGACGGCAACTACTTCGCCGACCCTGACACCGTCGCCCAACTGGAGCGCGAGAACCGCATCATCTTCCGCTACTCCACCCCAGAGGGAGAGATCACACCCGAGGCCAACCCGAACGGCGCGCTCGCCAACATCGCCGGCATCGTCAATAAGAACCGCAACGTGCTCGGCATGATGCCCCACCCGGAGCGATGCTGCGAGCCGGAGCTCGGCGGCGTCGATGGCCGCCCCATCTTCGCCTCCATGCTCCAACACGCCGGCGTGGCAGTCCCCGCTCACACTTCGTGATTTCCGCCCCTCCTCCCCTCATTCCGACAAAAGCCGGAATCCATCGGGTTCGTCATTCCCGCGAAAGCGGGAATCCAGTGCGGCGCGCAGTGCCGCCTCCCCCGTTCATCCTGAGCCTGTCGAAGGACGCAGCATGACGGACACCACACTCGGCATCACACTCGCCTTCACCGCCTCTCTGTGCTGGGCATTCGGCGCAATCCTCATCCGACTCGGCATCAACCGCGTCAGCCCCACGTCCGCCACGTTCCTATCAGTCCTCGCCGGATTCATCTTCGTCGCCGCAATCGCAGTCACCCTTGATGCCTCCGCATTCCTTGACCTCACACCACAGGCGATAGGCGGCTTTGCCCTCATCGGCCTGCTCTCCTTCATGGGCGGCCGCTTTCTCTACTACACCGCCGTCAGCAAGATCGGCGTCGGCCGTGCAACGGCCATGGGCGGAGCGATGCCCATAATCGCCTCCGTGCTTGCCGTGCTCTTCCTCGACGAACGACTCACCATACAGCTTGCGATCGGCATCATCGCCGTCGTCATCGGCGTCGGTCTCATCGTCACCGGCCCCGCCCAGGAATCATGACCACCACCTGCCAATGTCATTCCGAGCGCAGCCGAGGAATCTAAAGACTCAATGAACCCACCAACGCCGGAACGCGCAAGGACAACTGGAAAGCATTCCCAGCCATGACCACAATCCAGGAAAAAATCCGCGGACCTATCATCATCGGCACGCTGGCCGCGATAGGCTCCGTCGTCTGCTATGCCACAGGCCAGGTCGTCGCCCGCAGCCTCCTCTCCGGCGACGAGACCCCGCCGCAGGTCGGCTCTGCAATCACCCTGTTCGTCGGCATGCTCGTGCTCGGCGCAATCAGCGCGCGCAACCTCCCGAAAGACGTTCGAGCGCCGCGCAGAGCACTCCTGTGGATCATCCTGGCCGGCCTCCTTGCGTCAACCGGCGCATTCCTCAGCTTTTTCGCCCTCTCCCTCGCCCCCGTCGTCCTCGCCTCACCCATCTTCGCCATCAGCCCCCTCCTGACCCTCTTCCTCGCCGCCGCCCTCCTCCGACAGGTCGAGCGAATAACGATGCGTACCTTTATCGGCTCGTTCCTCGTCATCGGAGGCGTCATGCTTGTCATCCTCAGCAACCAATAACCCCGCCTCTAAATTCCCGGCGCAGGTGGGGGGTAAAAATCCCCTCCCCCTTGACGGGGGAGGACTAAGGTGGGGGTGAATCACTCCGTCATTCCCGCATCTCCTCCCTCATTCCTGCCACATCCGAATCCCCCGCGTAGGCGGGGGCAAACGCCGCCCACAGGGCGGCCACGGAAACCCTCCCCACAAGGGGGGAGCGTTAGGGTGGGGGTGTCCTGAACTAAATCTGTGTACCATTCCTATGTGAGCCGCACATGACCACCAACGACTTCCTTCTTGAAATCAACCAGATCGTCAGCCGGGACAACGTCCTGACCGACGACGCCGTCCTCGCCGACTACGCAGAAGACGCCATCCCCGCCCGCCCCGAAGAGGGCGTCGAGCAAGCCCTGCCCCTCGCCGTCATCAGACCCCAATCCACTGCCCACGTCGCTGAGATCCTCAAGGCCGCCACCAAATCCGGTGTCCCCGTCATCCCCTACGGCGGCGGCACCGGCGTCATGGGCGGCGCGTCGACAACTAAACCCGGCATCGTTCTGGACATGGCCTCCATGGACAAGATCATCGATGTCAGCCTCCAGGACGGCACCGCCACCGTCCAACCTGGCGTCGTCCTCGGCGATCTCGAAGAAATCGTCCAGCACGCCAACCATTTCGTCGGCCATGATCCCTGGAGCCGCCCCGTCGCCACCGTCGGCGGCGCAATCTCAACCAACGGCGTCGGCTATCTCGCCGCCAAGTACGGTCCCATGGGGCGTCAGGTCGTAGGCCTTGAGGTCGTCCTGCCAACCGGCGAAATCGTCCGAACCCGCAACCTGCGCCCGCTTGTGTCCGCGGGTCTGGACATGACCAGCCTCTTCATCGGCACGGAGGGCATCTTTGGCGTCATCACCGAAGCGACGATCCGCATCTTCCCCGAACTTGAAGAGCGCCGCCACTACGCCCTTGAATTCGACAGCTTTCAGCAGGGGTTCTTCGCTATCGAACGACTTTTCAGCGAGGGGCTCGCCCCCGCCATGGTCGATTTTGCGCAGGAGGACGAGTCCGAATCCGGCGGCCAGCCCATCATCGCGGACGGCCCCGGCCGCTCCCAGCTCCACCTCAGCCTTGAGGGCGGCTCCGCCGAACTCGATATCCAGGAGCAGATCGTCTGGGAAATCGTCTCCGCGTACGGCGCGCGAACGCTGGACCCGGAGGTTGCTCAGTCATTCTGGGAAGACCGCCACTCCTCCGGCCTCCGCTACAAGGAAGCCCGCGCCGCAGGCCAGCGCCACCCGTGGCGAAACCGTGGCCGTGACGCGCGCGCGGGCAGCTACATCCACACCGCCGTCCCCATCTCAAAGGTGCTCGACCTGCGATTCGCCGCTATCAGGATGTTCGAAGAGGCGGGCCTCAATGTCGTCGAATGTGCCATCTGGGGCGAGCCGGAGATGTTCTCCATCATCGCCATCGACCCCGCAGGCAGCCCCGACGGCTGGCAGCGCATCCGTGAGACCTCAGACGCCATGATTACCGAGGCGATCAATCTGGGCGGCACTATTGAGTACTGTCACGGCGTCGGCGTCCGCTTGAAGCACCTCATGCCCCAGGAACTCGGCGACGGCGGCGTCCACCTCATCCGTTCCATCAAAAACGCCCTCGACCCCGCAGGCATCATGAACCCCGCCAAACTCTTCGACTAAACAGCTTCGTCATTCCCGCGAAAGCGGGAATCCAGTGCGGCGCACAGCGCCGCCACCCGTTCGCCCTGAGCCTGTCGAAGGGGGCTCCCGAACGGGGACCAAACTCCACCCTCTGTCATTCTGAGCGCAGCGAAGAATCTAAAATCTCCATTTCGCGGCCCAATCCCGTAACGCCAGGAACACTCGTCATTCCCGCGAAAGCGGGAATCCAGTGCGGCGCGCAGCGCCGCCCCTAACCCTGAAAC
>VXMO01000011.1:11279-19491 GCA_009841045.1 Dehalococcoidia bacterium | reverse complement strand
AATCTATTCATTCCGTTATCGAGTGCCACTACCGGAAGCAATTCGCACAACTGCACCAGTTGGACAGGCGTGGATTATCCGACCGGGTGGACGATCCGTTTATAACCTCACCCTAGTTTCAGACATTCCATTGATTCCCAACCCTAGTCTAGCGGCCATTAGAGTGCCTGATGCCACCCCAGGAATCATAGCCAGGTATTCACTCAATGATGAGCAGGCAGTTCTCGCTCGCGTCCGGTACAATCGGCTAATCGATATATTCTTGGGGCTGTCCTGCTATTCGCTGCAGAATCACTTGCGGACTACTGTCCGCGATGTTGGTCAGATCGAGACAGATGAACTCTATGTGGGTCTCAATAAGGCAGGTGCCCACTTTGTCATACCTGTGCAGGCAAAGTCCGGTCGCGATCAGTTGAGTAGAGTTCAAGTTGAGCAAGACCTGGCCTTATGCGCGGCACGATTCCCCAACTTGCTTTGCAGGCCGATCGGAGTTCAAATGTTGGACACAGGAGTGATTGCGCTGCTTGAATTCGTTGAGCAAGGATTAGACATTCGGATTGCTTCAGAACGACATTACAGCCTTGTGCCTTCGGACGAAATCTCGGATGTAGAACTAACGCAGTATCGCGAGTTGTCCGATGACCAACACTAACCTCCCCTCCCCCCATGCCATACTCATAACAGCATCGGCAGCGGTCTATCAGTAGCGTGAGGAATGTGGGGGAGAAGAAAAACCATGCCACCCATTCGCGTTGGGGTTATCGGTGTTGGGTTTGGGGCGACGGTTCATATCCCCGGGTTTCAGTCCGAGGGGGTGGAGGTCGTCGCCGTGTGCGCGAGCCGGGAGGAACGCGCACAAGACGCCGCTGAGAAGTTCGGCATCCCCAACGCTTTCACGGACTACCGCGAGCTTGTGACCCATCCGGATGTCGATGCCGTCAGCGTCGTCACCGCCCCCAACCTGCACTACGAGATGACCAAGGCCGCCCTGGAGGCCAGCAAGCACGTGATGTGCGAGAAGCCGTTCACGACCAACGCCGCGGAGGCGGAGGAACTCCTCGCTATGGCCAACGAGCGCGGCCTGACACACATGATTGCGCATGAGTTCCGCTTCGCGCCGCAACGCACGTATGCCCGGCAACTCATCGATGAGGGCCGGATCGGCGAGCCACAGCATATCACCGCCTCCCTGCACCTGCGATTCGCTCGTCGTCCCGGGGCCACACCCCCCGCGCCGTCCGTCGGCAGCGGCGGAATGCTTGGCGCACTCGGTTCTCATTACATCGACGGCATACGCCACTGGTTCGGCGACATTTCCCGTGTCAGCGCCACCCTGCACGGCAACGTGCCGGAGGGTTTCAGCCTCGCCGACACCAACAACGCATTCAGCGTCCACATGGACTTCGCGAACGGCGCGTGGGGAACACTGACGTGCAGCCTCAACGCGCCCCTTGGGCAGGGCGGGTCGATCCAGATCTACGGCACCGAGGGCTCGATCCACCTGAGCCAGTCAGGACCTAACCCCGCGCCGGAGGGAATAGTTCGCGTCGGGCGGCTTGAAGATGACTCGCGAGAGCTGCGGACAATCCCGATACCGGAGGAGCTGCATCCGTTCGATGATGACCGCGACCATCGCCTGCTGCCGTTCAGGCTGGAAGTGCAGGACTTTGTGCGCGGCATCGAGAACGGAGAATCGCCCGCGCCGAATTTCCATGACGGCCTGCAGTGTCAGCGCGTGCTGGACGCCATCCAGCAGTCGCACAGGACAGGCGCGGCGGTGGATGTCCCGACCCGCTAAGACTGAAGCGCCTCCCGCGTTGGGAATGACCGATAACGTGTAAACTAATCGGGATCGGCCAACCCTGAACGAGCCTGCGGGAGGTTGTCATGGGCGTGAAACAGCTTGGAGGCGTCTACCTGATTGCGGTGAGCCTTGCCGTCGTCGTGTTCTTCATCATCAACTCGTTCTTTGTCGCGAACGACACGTTTGACGTCCAGGCTGTCTGGAACGTCCTTGACGTGCTGATGGTCATCGCGCTGGTCATCGGCCTGTATCTGAGCTTCGGGGACAAGGCGGAGGAGAGGCGCCAGCGCGCCGCGGGCAATAGCAGTACCGCACGGTACATCGCGGTCAACGGAACGTTCTACGGGATCGTCGTCGTCACGATCCTGTTCCTTCACAACTGGTTCAACCTGCTCGCCCATGGCCCGGACGCCTTCTCCGGCGATGCGACATATTGGACTCTCTGGGCAGTCATCGATACGCTCCTGCCCGTTACCCTCGCCATAGCGGGAGTCCGGCAGCTGCGGAGCGATTATTGGGCGGCGTAACGCCGGGTCGAGGCGCGTAGGGACTCGGGACAGTTACCGCGGCAGGCCGAGGCCGCGTTGGGCGATGATGTTGCGCTGCACCTCGTCGGTGCCGCCGCCGATTGCGAGGCCGCGTGTCAACCACGCATTCGCGCCCAGGAAGCCATGCATCGGCGCGAGGCGGCTGCCGCGCGGCGCGATCAGAGCGTCGTCAGTGGCGAGTTGGGCGAGGACGTTGTAGACGTTCCAGCCAACCTCATCGCCGGTGACCTTGACCATGGAGGCTTCCCTGTCCGGCACCTGCCCCTGCGTCTGCAGCCACGCGACGCGGTAGCAGAGCATCCGCGTCGTCTCCACCTGCACGCGCAGATCCGCCAGCTTGTGCCGCGCGACGGGATTCTCCAGCAGCGACGTGCCGTCAGCCGACGGGCGGTTCCGGTACGCGTCGATGAACTGCTCCATGTAGCGTTGCAGTCGTGCCGGAATCTCCACCTGTGAGCGCTCGAAGCTGAGCGTTGTCATGGCTGTGTAGAAGCCGCGGTTCAACTCGCCAATGAGGTTCCGCTTGGGAACGCGCACCTCCTCAAGAAAGACCTCGCTCCAGCGCCATCGTCCCAAACCGTCGTACAGCGGCCGTAGCGTAACGCCGGGATCGTTCATGTCGACGATGAAGTAGGAGATGCCGCGATGCTTGGGCGCGGTCGGGTCTGTGCGGACCAGGTAGTGGCCCCAGTCCGCCCAGCGACCCTCCGAGTTCCATATCTTTTGACCGCTGAGGACATAGTCGTCGCCGTCCTCCACCGCGCGTGTCTGCACGTTGGCGAGGTCGGAGCCGGCGTTGGGCTCAGAGAAGCCCTGTGACAGATGGTGGATTTCGCCGCTCGCGATGCGGGGCAGGAAGAACTCTCGCTGCCAGTCCGCGCCGTGCATCATCAGCATGGGGGCGAACATGCCGCCGCCAAGAATCTCCGGGGAGCCTGCGTAGGCCATCGCCTCGCGGTACGCCATCTGCGTGCTGAGCGGCGCGCCCCATCCGCCGAACTCCTTCGGCCAATGCATGGTGAACCAGCCCTTCTCGGCAAGCTTCTTCGCATAGGCGTGCATCCGCTCTTCCTCGTCGACGTCATCCACGTCATACGAGGCAACAATCATGCTGTAGGCATCCTTGTCGCCGGGGTCCCAATTCTGCCGAACGAACTCCGTTGCCTCGGCGCGAAGGGCCTCCTCCTCGGCGCTGAATCGAAAGTCCATCGGGTCACTCCCTTCCGATGTGCGTCCTAGCGCGGACGGAATGCGCCGCGAATGACATCGTCCGTGAAGAGCTCCGGCACCTGGCCGTCCGCGGCGTAGTTGTACAGCGCGGCCTTATAGATGCCGCTGAGCGTGGCAAAGACCAGTGAAACACCGACCACGAGAACGATGCCAATCACAACCGCCAGTACGATGCCGGCGGTTCCGAGCAAGGACAGGACAAAGCCAAGAACCACTGCGACCAGAATTGCCAGGAGTGTCGCGCCGAACTGTATCAGCCCGAGGCCGAAGTTTCCGACAATCTGCTCACCCCACGTTCTCCGGAGCAAGCTCAAGGATGTCCTGAATGAGTCAGCCAGCCCCCGGTGTTCAATGACGATCAGCGGCACGACGAAGAACGTTACCAGAGACCATGCGGCGCCAAGCAGGGAGACGACAATCTGTCCAATGATGCCCATGATGCCGCCGCGCTCGCGTGCCTGGCTTGAGAGAATCTGCAGGATCAACCCGACGATGGCCGCAATGACGGCCCAGAAGAAGATCGTGATGATGCGGCTGGACGCGCCCGCCAACCCTGACCTGATGTTGGGGTCGCCCCCTTCCAGCCGCTCGTGCGCCGCGAAGACGAGCGCCGCGTTGAAGAAGATGACGATGAAATACGAGACGACATAGAAGCCGAAAACGGCGACCAGGTCAAGGGCATTGAACGCCCCGGTCTCCAATCTTTCAAACGATCCGATGCCAAAGGTGACGCCGAAGAACGTCAGGGTCACGATGATCACGCCGATTGTCGAGAAGATCGGGAAGAAGATCAACTCCTTGTCAACGCTGAGGACGTGAAGACAGAGCTTGAACAGCCGCCAACTCCTGCCAATCGTCGCAAACATGACCGCACACCTCTTTCGGGTTACTCAGTCCGCGTACTCAATGATACATGGCCAGTAAGGGACGAGTAGTGGAAATGTCATTAAGCTGGAAGGGTGTTTAGCTCCGTCACCGACCGTGTCCGGCGGCTTGTAAACGTCCTCCTCCTCGTACTGGAAAGCTTCAAGCCGACGGCAGTTGCGGTTGTCATGGTTCGTAATGCCGGACGGCATGGCGTGGGCGATATGGCGGCGGCTGTTGGATACTACGGAATCCTCGCCATCCTGCCGCTGTTGATCTTCACCATCACCGTCCTGAGCTATGTGCTGGACACAGAGACAATCGTGAACGAGGTTCACCTGATCGTCTCGCGGTATGTGCCGCTGGGGGCCAACCTCATCGACGACAACGTGGATGCAATTGTTCAATCCCGTGGGGCAATCGGCATCATTTCACTGATGGCGCTCGCGTGGTCCGGCAGCAACTTCTTCGGCGCGATGGCGCGTTTCATGGACACGGCGTGGGGCAATGCCAACCCGTATCCGTTTCACATGGTGCGGATCAAGTCCGTCATCACCGTGGGAAGCGTGAGCGCGCTCCTGCTGTCGTCACTGGCGATGTCCACCCTGGTTCATGCCGCGGAGGGGGCCGATTTGGACGGATGGCTGGGCGCGCTTGCCGGCGTGGTCGATGTCGGCGGACGGCTTGTGCTGGGCGTCGCGTCGCTTTTTGGCGCGATAGCTGGGCTGCTGATGCTGTACCGATGGCTGCCGAGCGACCACACGCCGTGGCGGTACTGTGTTCCGGCCGCGTTCGTCGCGGGAATCTCCCTGGAGATAATCAAGAACGTGTTCCTGTTCTACTTCACCACTTTCGGCAGTTTCGACGCGGTATACGGTTCCCTCGCGTCGGTAGTGATCCTGCTGGTCTGGATATACGTGGCAGGTTTCGTGATTCTGCTGGTGGCGGAACTTGGCGGCGCGCTGCGAGAGGTGAATGTACGCAATCGCCGCGTGTATCCACCGGTGTGAGGCGTCCGGAGCGAACGCCGGGCCTCAGTAGACGTGGTGATCGAGACCCATGTATGCGTCAATGAACGTGCGGATGCGCTCCTCGTCAAACTCGTCAAACGTGTCCAGCCGCGTCCACGCCGTGAGGGCGATGCGACGCCCTTGACCCGTAACCGGGTCGATGATTCCGTTGTACGGCCCCATCAGAACGCGCCCCTCCGGTTCGGCAAGGTACTCGCTCACGACCTCGGTTAGCTGGGCGACCAGTTCAGGGCATCCGTCAGGGCAGTCGTATTGGACGTTGACGTGCCCGTCCTCAAGGTTGTGAATCTGGATCTCATCCGGCACCTGGACGTCGTAAATCTGCCCCGGCGTGAGATAGGCCATATGCGGGCCGGACGTTGGAGGAGACGAGTTGTACGGCACGTGAGGCTCTTGTATGTCGGCCAGATGGTAGTTCCCCTGGTTCTCCAGGGCGAAGCCCGGCTCCTCATGCAAGACTTCCTGCAGGATGAGCAGACCCCCGATGAGCAGGATGATTGCAACGGTGGCCGCAAAGATGATGATGCCGCTGCGATTGCCGCCTGTCGTTACTGCGTTTCTGCGACGTTGGGACACGTAAACTACTCTCCGTGAAAGTGGGCGCTGACTTCATGATAAACAATCGCGCCGAAAAACATGGCCACGCGCGTCGATTCGCGGCGCGCACGCCGTGGAACATCGACGTTTTCTGGCAAGCGGGCACCGCTGCTATCTGGAATAGACCATACATTCCATTGACCTGGTTTTAGACCGAGACTAAAATTTGGGGTCAAGTGAAGCTATGCGAGTCACTGCAGGGTCCGCGAGAGGGATTGAACTGCGGACGCCGCAGGGGTGGCATGGCCGTCCGACAACGGACAGAGTGCGTGGAGCGATGTTCTCCATGCTGGAAGCGCGGGAAACGGTGAGGGATCGGCGAGTGTTGGATCTGTTCGCAGGGACAGGCGCCCTGGGTATAGAGGCTTTGAGCCGCGGCGCGGCGTCCGCTGTTTGTGTGGAACGCGGCGCGCGGGAAAGCGCTGTGATCCGTGAGAACGCGAAACGGGCCGCTGTGGCGGACAACCTTACCGTGCTTGCCATGCCTGTTGCCCGGGCCATTCCATCGCTGGACGGGCCGTTTGATCTCGTCTTTATGGATCCCCCCTACGATGATGCAGAGGCCATACCGGCAACGCTGGAGGCGCTATTGTCCGCCGACGGGGTACTGCATGATGATGCGGTTATCGTGGTGGAACACCCCAGCCGGAATCCGGCAGACCTTGATGGCTTGGCGGTTGAGGAGCTTGCGATGCGCCGATATGGCGACACCCTGGTTTCACTTCTCACGCCTCGTGTGTCAACGGCGAGCGGCTCAGGGGAGATGATTGCATGACGAAGGCAATATACCCCGGCAGCTTTGACCCGATGACGATGGGACACGCGGGTATCGCGGAACGCGCCGCCCGTCTCTTTGAAGAGCTCATCATCTGCGTCTATGACAGCCCACTGTCCAAGAGCTTGCTGTTCAGCACGGAGGACAGAGTGGCGCTTGCGGAATCGTACACCCAACACATCCCGAACGTTCGCGTCACCACCTATGCGAGAGACCTAACCGTGAATCTGGCCCGTCAACTCGGCGCGACGGCGATGATTCGTGGACTGCGAAACGGTGGCGACCTCGTCTCGGAAATGGAACTCGCCCAGATGAACCGTCAGCTCGACCCTGAGATTGAGAGTGTATTCATCATGACGGCTGCGGAACATCAATTTGTCAGTTCCAGCCTGTTGAAGGAGGCCGCCTCACTCGGCGGTGACATCAGCGGCCTCGTCTCACCGGCTGTCGCGGAGGCTCTGCGGCAGAAATACAACCAATGATTCAAGACAACTCCGCCCGTTCTCAGGATCGGGCAACAGACGGATAGGGAAAGCGCGGGAGAAAGAGGCAAGGGAACGCCGAAAGCAGGGAGGTGACCTGATGCAGTTCCTTGAGATGATTGATGCCCTGGAGGACATGGCGGAAGATGCGCGCCGCGTCCCGGGCACCGGACGGGTCATGTTGGATCGTGATGAGCTTGCACGACTCATCGATCGGATGCGCGCGACGGCTCCGGCCGAGCTGCGTGAAGCCGAGGAGATCCGCGAGCGAGGCGAGTCGATCGTCAACGAGGCCATTGTTGTCGCCAAGAGGATGAAGGCCAAGACGGAAGAGGATCATCGCCAGGCGATCCAGGATAGCGCCATCGTTGAAGAGGCTGAAGAGATGGCGCAGCAGATCCGCGACCAGGCGGAGCGTGATGCGGAGCGGATGAAGCAGCGCATGGAGAGCGATGCCGCGCGCCTCATCAAGGACTCTGACGTGTATGCCGCGCAGTCGCTTGAGCGCCTGTCCAATCACCTGGATCAGGTGACACAGAATATCCAGGAGCTTCACAAGGAGGCGACGGAACTGCGTGGGCTGATTGAGAACGGCCTTCGCTATCTCGAAGCCCGCAGTGCGACATCCAATGGCAACGGCTCCCGGAAGCGCCAGGCCCGGAAGAGCGGCGCGACGAACGGCAACGGAAACGGCAATGGCAACGGGGCGGACACAGAGCAGTCCCTGAACGAGGACGAGCTCGTCACGCTGGCCAGCAGCTGATTCCTGCCAACAGCCTACTTCCGCAATCGTCCCTGCACGAGAGCATCTTGGCCCGGGGGGCCGCGCGGGAACAAAGGCTCCCCCCGCCAGCGCAGGGGGGGGTTTTGGGGGGGGGGGT
>VXMO01000011.1:0-11269 GCA_009841045.1 Dehalococcoidia bacterium | reverse complement strand
CGCCCTCCCCGGCCGCCACCCACGTAGACCCGCACACCCCCCAACAGCCCACCGCCGCCCCCCCCTAGCCCAGCGGCCCCCCCCGGCCCGCGCCGAACAAATGGCGCCGCCCTCCGGCCGATGGCTCGTTTTTGCGCGGGCTGGTGGAGACCGGCAGTCAGCGCCCTGCCAGCGCGTACCCGATCAGCTTGTAGGTGAGCCGCGCGGCAGTGAACGCGCCATGCGTCGGTCCCTCATTCGGCGCGAGTTCCATGACGTCAAAGCCGACGACGCGTGAACGCTGGGCAACAGCCCGCAGGATGCTCAGCGTTTCCTGCCACGAAAGTCCGCCCGGCTCCGGTGTGCCGACGGCGGGCATGATCGACGGATCGAGCGCGTCCAGGTCCACCGTCACGTAGACCGTCTCACCCAATCCCGCCAGTAGTTCGTCAATAGCTGCGGGATCGCTGTATTGGCCGGGTGTGTAGAGATGCACCCCGGTAACGCCGGCATCACGGATATGTTGCATCTCCTCGCTGCTGATGCTGCGAATACCGGCTTGAACAACGCTTCCATCCTCAACGATTTCCCGCAACCGCCTCATCACGCAGGCGTGGCTGTAGCGACTGCCCTGATAGCTGTCTCGCATGTCCGCGTGCGCGTCGAGTTGGAGAACCGAGAGGCCGGGATGCCGTTGGACGAGGGCGCGCACCGCGCCAACTGTTAGCGAATGCTCCCCGCCCAGCATCACGGGCAGTTTGCCAGCGTCGGCCAATGCTCCAATTGCGTGCTCGACATGAAAAATGTTGGCTTCCGGGCCGGACGCATCCGGTTCCAGCGCCGGGAGCGTCGCGATGCCCCACTGCGCAGGCTCCATGTCCAGGTCCGGTTCATAGAGTTCCAGGTAGCGAGACGCCTCGATGATGGCTTGCGGACCGTCACGCGCGCCGCCGCGATAGGACACCGTGCCGTCGTAGGGAACTGGCAGGATGGCAGCGGCGGCCCTGTCGAAATCGGCGTCGTCGCCATCGAGGGACGCGAAGCTCCAGGGAAACGTGCCGCTGCCCGGGAAAGAAGTCATTGGCGTGAGTGTCCGATGCGCGGCCTTGCCCTGGCAGGTGCAGGGTTGGCGTTTAGACGCTCGTGGGTGTCGCCGCCGCGCCCACGCCGCGATGGTCAAGCCCAGCCTGCTTGTCCGCGAACTCCTCAAGTCCCCGATCAAGCACCTGCATCCTGACCTCCGTGATGCCGAAGCGCCCAACCAACTCATTGACGGCAAGGTCGGCATCGAACGGCTTGCAGGAGAAGATGTCCACGTTCAGGTAACCGCGGTCAGGAAACGTATGCACGCTGATATGGCTTTCGGCGATGAGAACGAAGCCGGACACGCCCCAGTCAACAGGAACCTTGCCGTCCGTGTACCGATGCACCAGCGGCTCCGAGATCTTGGTCATCCCGATGGCGTCGGGGTAACTGTCCAGTAGCTCACGGACGAGCAACTCGTCCTGCAGCCTGTGGGCGTCAGCCCCGTACCCATCCATGACAAGGTGCATCTGCGGATCTCCTCCAACAAAAGATGAATAGCGGCCGGAGTACCAACCGCGGGGGAAGTGAGTTTGGCCACCGCCCGGCCCCCACCTGAGCGCAGCATGTCGCTATAGCCGAAATCGATAATAGCAAACGGCAAGTCTGCGGGACAAGATTTTTATGGTTCGCGAACAGGATTGCCTGGCTATGCGCCCCGCAGTCGACGCCCCGCCGTTTCCCTCGCGAAGAACCAGAAGATGAGCATCATGACGCCCATAGCGGCAGCGGTCCCGTAGAGGGCCTCCGCGCTGCCGAAACTGTCGCTGATGAGTCCGAGCACCGGCCCGCCGCTCATCAGGGCAACGTCGCCGATGGTCCTCGCCATGCCCTGCGCCGTGGCCTGCTGCTCCGGTGGACTCACATCTGACACGTAGGCGATGGGCACCGGTCCGGCAGCGCCCTGCGCGATTCCAAAGATGAAGATTCCAACGGCAAAGACGACGGCGGCCGGAAGAACCCAGAAAGGCGCGCTGTAGCCGAGGACAATGAGGCAAACAACGTAGAGCAGCATGGCCGGCACGATGATCAGCTTGCGCCCGAGGATGTCGGATAACCAGCCGACGCCGATCAACACAAGAAGGGACGCGATGGCCGGCAAGGTCTGCATGAAGCCGACCCACCCCTCGGACAAAGCAAGATCCTCGCTTGCGATGATTGGGAAGAGATTGAAGAGCCCTCCGCCCCGGATGAAGAATGCGCCGATGAAGATAAGCATGATTAGGGCGTAGTCGCGCCCAAACATGAACCGATGCTCCCTCAGCCAAGAGCGCGCCCGCCCACCGAGTGTCTCGTGGGGGCCTTGCGTCTCCGGCGCAGTGGGGGTTGTCACCTGTGTGCCGCGTGTCTCGGGCACCATGGTCAGCGTCCAGAGCGCGCTCAGGACCGAGACGCCCCCAACGACGTAGAACGGGAGGCGGAGCCCCCAGAACTCCGCGATGATGCCGCCAACGAACGGGCCGAGCGTGATTCCCGCGATGAACGTCCATTGATAAATGCTCATGAGCAGCGCGCGGTTCCCGGGGGAACTCAGGTCCGCCGTTGCGGCAATCGCCACGGTGATAAACGCGCCGGAGCCGATGCCGACAATGAACCTGGCGGCCATGAGTGGCAGCAGCGCGTCCGCGCTTGCAGTGAGAACGTAGCCCGTCGCGGCGAGCAGCCCCGCGCCGACCAGCACCCACCGCCGGCCTATCCTGTTGGACAGCATGGCGGCGGGGACATTGGTAAAGACGCGGGCGAGCGCGAACCCCGACACCGTGAGCCCGACTTGTGCAACAGTCAAGCCGAGCTCGCGGCCGTAGAGCGGGTACGCGAAGATGGTGATGCCCTGCGCAATTGTAAACAGGAACGTCGCCACGCCGATGTAAGCGACGGCTCTGTTTTGGAGAACGAGCGTACTGATCCGCGAAGATTGCACTTAGGGGAAAACTCCTGCCGATGCGCGTTATGCCGCGCCTGCTATTGTAACTGACGATGAGCAGGCCATTTGTACCCCCGCCGACGCGCACCCCCGTGCAGTCCATGCTGCGAGAGATCGCGCCCATAATCCTGTTGCTCATCGGGGCACTGACCGGCATTGTGTGGACTATTTCGCTGGGCGGCAGGTTGAATTCGTCTCCGCCCTACCTGTTCATCACAGGAATTGCCATGGCCGTCGCCCTGCTTCTAGCGACACGTGGCGCGCCGCGGTGGGGCTATCCGTGGATGGCGATGGGGATTGTCGGCACGCAGGCGCTGTTGTGGGCGCTTCTTGCCCCGGAGGACGGAGAGTTCAACGTGGCGGTGGGAATCGCGACGCTGGGCGGCCCAATCCTCGCAGCGGTCATCGGCGGGGCTATTGCGACGCGCAGTTGGGGTGACAGCGCGTTCTTCGCCGGACTCTACCTTGCAGGGGCGTACCTTGCGCTGCCAATCGTGCTACTGCCGCCTGAGAGCGGCGCTCGGACCGACATCGAGACATCACGGGCGCTGGTGGCTCTGGGGCAGGCGGGTCTGACGGCTGCCTCCATCCTCCTGTGGAATCGTGGTCGTGTCCCGCAGGCGCTCGCCGCGCTGGGGGCTGTCGTGCTGGTCTCCGCCATTGCGGCGGGCGTTCTTGTGCCCGGCTCGCGCGACGACGTGCCTGAAGACCTCTCGACGTTCTTCGGTGCCTCGCAAGGGCCGTTTCGTATTGCCCTGATCGTTTTGCTGATTTCATTCGCCATCGGCGGCGCGCGACGTTTCATCTCCGGGCGAGGCCTCCTCGCCCCGCAGATTCCACCCATCGACATGACCGAGGAGGAAGAAGACGAATACGGCCGAACGGCCCTCCTGTATCCGTCTGATGCCGCCGAAGACGAACCTGAAGCGGATACGCTTCAGGATTCGGAGGATGGTGACTCTTCTGAACCACCCACGCGCCCGCGCCGCCGCAGACGCCGAAGGCGGCGTGAATGACGAGCGGGCGGCGCAAGCGCAGTCGCTATTTCTATGGTTGGAACATCGTCGCCGCGTCGTTCATGGCGCACCTCGCCTACGCGGAGCAGTTCTCCTCCACTCTCGGCCTCTTCTTCAACCCACTGACTCGCGAATTCGGCTGGACTCGCACCCAGATATCCATCGTCCAAACGATCTCCCGTGTCGTTGAGGCCGGAACGGCGCCGCTGGCCGGCCCGCTCGTCGACCGTTTCGGAGCGCGAACACTGCTGCCGGTCGGCGCGCTCGTGGCCGGGACGGCGCTGGTCGGTGTGACATTCGTCGAATCGCTATGGCAGTTCTATATCGTCCGTGGATTCGTGGCCGCCATCGGATTCACGCTGATGGGCAACCTGGTTACCAGTGTGGCCATCAACAACTGGTTCATCCGGATGCGTGGGCGAGCGCTCGCCATTTCCAGCACCGGCGCAAGCATCAGCAACGTCGTCATGATTCCCGTCGCCGTCTACGTCATCGCGGAATATGGTTGGCGCGAGATGTTCTGGATCTTCGCAATCATCACGTGGATCGTCGTGCTTGCACCGTCCACGATTCTCATTCGCCGCAGGCCGGAGGATATGGGGCTGCGCCCTGACGGCGTTGAGCCGGACGACCCGCAAGGCCCCGCGCGGACGACTCTCTTGCCGGAACAACAGCGTGCTGCCTCACAGGAGCAGGCAATGCCTGAACCGGTGTGGACGCGCAAAGAGGCACTGCGAGCGCCGGCCTTCTGGCTGATCGCAGGGTGCTTCGCAATCTCCAGCCTCGCGTTTCAGGGAATCAACATCTCGCTCGCGCCGTACGTGCAGGACCTGGGCTATGAGGAAGCCCTCGTTGCGGCGGCGCTGACAACACGCGCCATCGTGATGGCCGTAACACTGCCGGTGGTTGGCCTGGTGGCGGAGCGGTCGAATATGGGCCCGGTGCGCGCGCTGCCGTTCATCCTGCAGACCATCGGCTGCGTGCTGTTCCTTTTCGCGGACGAGGTTTATTTTCTGTTTCCGGCGCTCATCGTCTACGGCATGGGCATCACAAGCCTCGGCGTAACGCAGGAAGTGTTGTGGGCCAACTCATTCGGTCGGCTGAGCCTCGGCTCCATACGGTCGATGGGATTCGTGGTGACGTTCGGGTTCGGCGCGACGGGCCCCATCGTCATGAGCCTCATTTACGACCTATTGGGGTCGTACCGGCCTGCGTTTCTCATCTTCATCGCGTTCTTCGCGGTGTCTGCCGTCCTGATCCTCTTCCTGCGCCCACCACGCCCGCCGCGCTACGCGAGGGCGGGGTGAAACCAAATGGCAGCCCGATTCATTAGGTGCCATAGCCGGAACGCGGATGCAAACGACCTGACCGTACAAGCGGGATCGCGAAGTTTAAGAAAAAGGGTGGGTGATGGGATTCGAACCCACGATCTCCAGGGCCACAACCTGGTGCCTTAAACCTGCTAGGCCACACCCACCACGGGGCTGCGCGCAATAGCGCATTTACCGACTATCCAGTCTAGCAACGGCCTGTAACGCGGGCAAGAACGGGCAGGCGTGGCGGCGATCAGCCAGTCTCCCTATGCTGAAACGGGCACGCCGACGCGCGACCGATGGGGGTGACATGTGGTCGATTCAAACGACGTATTAGGGCAGGACAGCCGCGAGTTCCAGACGCTGGTGAACATCGTCGCACGTCTTCGCGCGCCGGATGGCTGCCCATGGGATCGCGAGCAGACGCATCAATCGTTGACACCGTTCCTGATTGAAGAGACTTATGAGGCCGTCGAGCAGATCGACGCCAATTCCCTCCCCGGGCTGCGTGAGGAGCTTGGAGACATCCTCCTGCAGGTGATGCTTCACAGCGAAATAGCCTCGGAAGAAGGAGCGTTCTCCGTGGCCGACGTGATTGAGGGCCTCGTCAACAAGCTCATCCGCCGCCACCCGCATGTGTTCGGCGATGCTGAGGCGAGTACGGCGGAGGAGGTTGCGGCGCGGTGGGAGGTGCTCAAGAGCGAGGAGCGGCAAGGCGCCTCCTTGATGGAGGGCGTGCCCGCAAACCTGCCGGCGCTCACCTACGCGCAACGGGCGCAGGGGCGAGCGGCCAACGTCGGATTTGATTGGCCGAGCGTGGACGGCGCTCTTGAAAAAGTGACAGAGGAGGCCGGGGAACTTGCGGAGGCCCACGAGGCGGCGGCAGATGAGAAGACGGACGAATCACGCGCCGCCCTGGAGTGGGAATTCGGCGATCTGCTATTCAGCCTCGTGAACCTCGCCCGATGGATGGACATCGACGCCGAGACGGCCTTACGGCACGCCAACCGCCGATTCGTGTCGCGTTTCCGCGCAATGGAAGACACAGCCCGCGACCGCGGCGAGGATTTTTCAGCGTTGTCACTGGAGCAGATGGACGCCCTGTGGGAGGAGGCCAAGCGCGGGGAGGCATAAGCCGCAATCTCCCCGGCCGCATGACGGACGGTTCGCGGCGGGCTACAATGGGAGTCGCGCCTGCGTATGGGTGTGTTGCTGACCCCGATGCGGAGCAGTGTTGATCGCGCTTCGTTTCCGTGGGGTCGTCGTGGTGAGGGGCATTAGCTCAGGTGGTTAGAGCGCAGTCCTGATAAGACTGAGGTCCCTGGTTCGAGTCCAGGATGCCCCACTTACGCCAACGACATTCATAACAGGCCCACTGAGAGCCATTTCCGTGGAATCGACGGGGCCGATGGGGCTATCGTCGGGCATCGGAATCGTATAGGCGATGCTGGCTTTTCCGGGACTGATTCGGATTTCTTTGACGAATGACCGGATGAAAGCCTTGGTCTCGGTCAACTCGCTGGTCTTGAGAAACTCACCCATTTCTTTAGCGTACGCTGCGATTGTCTCGACCTTATCCAGGATGACCCGTCGCTCTGCAAGGACGGTTCGGGCCTCCTCGGCTGCTATTTCCAGTTGCGCTTTCCGTTCCCGGTGTGCCGCGATGCGTTCCGACGCGTCCGACATTTCGATGTTCGCCGTTTCGATGGCCTCCAGGATCCGTTCCAATCTCTGCTTCAGATCCGCGAGCTCGGTCTCGATAGTCGCAAGGCGTTCGCGCTCCTCTCTCGCCATGCCGTCCATCTCCGCATCCAGTAGCTGGACCAAGCCCCGCGTATTCTTCTCGGTCAGGATGTTCTCGCGGATCTGGTCGATGATGAGGCGTTCGAAGCGCTTTGAGTTCAGGCGCGGGCAATCACAGGTCCCGCTGCCGCGCTTGAGCAACGACTGGCACACGTAATACGTATACCGACCTCCTTTAGCCTCGGCGGCCGATAGTGGCCTGCGGCAGTTGCCGCACGTCACCAGGCCACTGAGCACGTAAGGGCTGGAGGCTCGCATCGGGTGAATTACTTTCGGTGAGCGGGACCCCAGGAGTCTGTTGACACGCCGATACTCCTTGGCAGTCACGATTGCAGGGAATGCCCCCTCAACCCTGACGGGTGGTGCGCCGTCCTTGGCCGTGATACCCCAGACCAGCGTGCCCGTATGGACCTCATTCGTCAGGATCACGTGGATCGTGTTCTTGGGCCACGTCTTGCCCCTCGGCGATGGGATGCCCTCACGGTTGAGTGTCTTGGCAATGTCCATCGTTCCCCGCCCCTTGAGTGCCATGTCGAAGATGCGGCGGACGATGGGCGCGGCGGCTGTATCGAGTTCAAGCTTCGGCCGCTTCTTTGCGCCGTCCTGTACCAAAACGCGCCGATAGCCGAACGGAGCGTGAGGGGTCATCCAGAACCCCCTTGACGCCGCCTCGCGCATCCCGCGGGACACTTCTTGGGCGAGGTTCTCCGAGTAGAACTCATCGACGCTCTCGATGATGGCCTCCATGAGCTTGCCGGTCGGAGTGTCGTCGGCATGTTCCGTGATGGAGACGACACGGATGCCTCGCCTACGCAGCATCGCCTTGAAGGCAACGGCGTGTTCGCGCTTCCGAGTGAACCGCGAGAACTTCCAGACGAGGATTTCCTTGAAGGGCGCGTTCGGTGAACTCGCCTCGTCGAGCATCTTTCGGAATTGGGGGCGATCTGCGATGCGCCCGCTCTCCGCCTCATCGATGTACTGCCGTGCGACGATATAGCCGTTCTTGTCGGCATAGTCCCGCAGTGCCCTCAGCTGCGCTGCGACGGACAGATCTACATCCTGCCGGTCGCTAGAGACGCGGGCATAGAGGGCGGCGGTCGGGAGTTGTTCCTGTTGTTGGACTTCCTTCTTCTGCTTGGCTTTCATGGGGATTCTCCTTCTGCTGAAATTGCTCGGACAGTACTCGTCCGATACTTGTCATAACCATACGAGAGCAGTCAAGGGCGTGGAGGACATGGTGGAGGGAAACGTTGGGGACGGTAATGATGGTGCAAGTTCTGCCGGTTTCGAAACCGCGTGTCCGTACCCAGCTTGCTAACGAGGATCGTTCGGCGACGGGTATACTGTGGCGACGTAAGTTGAGGTGTCTGTGACCAACAGAGCGAATGACAGTCAGCAGGCCCAAGACGCTGATACGTCGGCGCGGGCTGCATCCATCATGAATCAGCTTCATCTGCCCAGCCTGTACATTTCAGGCTTTAGGGGCATCGATGAACTGAATCTACCCAAGCTCGCACAGGTGACCCTGTTTGTTGGTGACAACGGCGTAGGGAAGTCGACGATCCTTGATGCCGTGCGGCTCTATGCAGCAAGGGGCAACATCAATGCCATTGCCCGCCTTCTAGACTCGAGGGAGGAATTCTCCGAGGCCTGGGAGGATGGGAAACTGGTGAATAATCTCTCGTGGCCAGCGTTATTCCACAGATCGACTTTTGAAGAGGACCAGCGACTGGAAATAGGGCCGGCTTCTGAGTCTCATGGCGGCCGAGGACTAGTCATCGAGACTGTGACATTGGATGAGGACTCAGAAGAAGTGAAGCGAAGGCGCCGTGAAGCTGGGGGCGGCACTTCAGGTACATTCTTCAAGGTGGTTGTCCGTTTCGATGGCGAGGAATGGCGCCTCTATCACGACGACCTGCAGAAGGCCAAGCCATCCTCGAGTTCGTCGGCAGAGATAGAGATGGCAGCGGCCATGGAACGCCGGGAACAGGCAGACGAAACAGAATGCGTCTCCGTTAGTTCAGGGCTATCGAACAACGACGATCTCGGCCAGATGTGGGATGAGATTGCCTTGACCTCTTTTGAGGATATGGTGGTCCAAATCCTGCGCTCCGTTGTTGGTCCCGACCTTGAACGTATCGGTGTCGTTGGCAGACCGCTCGGTCCTCTTTACAGGCCGGAGAGACGCGTCATAGCACGCCTAAGCGATGACAGCGAGCGGATGCCACTCAAGAGCCTTGGCGATGGGGCGATGCGGATCTTTGAGATGGCCGTGGCTCTCGCAAACAGCACAGATGGTTACTTGCTTATTGATGAGGTTGAGAACGGCATTCACTACTCCCATCTTGAAGACCTTTGGCGAATGGTCTTTGAAGCGGCCAAGGAGCATAACATCCAAGTTATTGCCACAACGCACAGCTTTGATTGCGTCGCAGGCTTTGCCCGCGTGGCGAACTCGATTCCGGGTGACAACGGGATGCTGATTCGCCTTGACCGGGACGAAGACGGCGAGCTCGGCGCTGCAACATACACGGAGGACCTGCTTCAGATCTCTGAAGAGATGGGAATCGAAGTTCGATAGTCCATGACCCAAAGAAGACGAACGCCCCGGGGTTCGCCCTCTCTACCACCGCCAAAGGTGTTGCTGGTTGAAGGTTCCGACGATCAGAACGTTATTCAGAGCCTTAAGGTAGCTGGCGGTCTGAACGTTGATTTCGTAGTCAGGGAGCAAGGTGGATTTGACGGCGTAATAAATGGACTTCGAGCTACGTGGCAGTCTTCGGGACTACAGGTGGTCGGAGTGATTATAGATGCCGACGAAGATTTGACTAGGCAGTGGAGGAACATATCGGAAGCCTTGCGTTCAGAGCCAGTGATGAGAGATTTACCTAGTGAACCTCAAGCTGGTGGAACAGTCATTCCGGGCAGACCGCGTCTAGGCATATGGGTTATGCCGGACAATATGAACTTCGGAGAACTTGAGGACTTCATTGCCAAGATGATTCCGCAATCCGATCCGGTGTGGCCTAGGGCGGGACGCTACATTGATGGAATTCCTGACGAGCACCGCCAATTTCCTGAGCACAAGTCATTGCGGGCGAAAGTACACGCATGGATGGCAACGAGGAGTCGACCTCGTCCGATGTGGAGCGGCATCACTGAGAACGACCTCGTGTTCGAACCAAATAGTACGGCGTTCCTCAACTGGCTCCAGCGGCTTTTCGGTGACGATTTACCGTAAAGGCCTTTTCCGGCCCAGAAGGTCTGGCAGGGATGACAAATACATCGCTCAGGCCCGGCTAGATCGAGTCAGTATCGAACGAACGCGTTCTAGCATCGTCTCGTAATCTGCCTCGCGTGGTGTGTCCACGCGGATGATTTCCGAGGGAATATCCAGCGGTTCCCAGGTGCCGGCTTCGATGCCCGCTATGAGTTCGTTGTCAGGCATGACGTGGTGGCCGAGCCTCTGTTCGGCTGGAGTCCGCCGGCGTGCGTTTCGCTCAATCAAGACCTCTGTTGGAGCAGAGCAATGCACTTGAACCACTCTCGCGCTCACTTGCCTTAGGACCTCGGTAGCACGTTCTGAGTCGTATTGCCTGTAGAAGTTGGCCTCGGTGATAAGGGATTGTCGGGCCTCCAGCATCTGGCTGGCAATGGCGAACAAAATGTTGATTGTGGCCAACCCGATCCGTCGTGACCAGTCCTTATCCCCGAATCCTAGCGACTGGTAAAGGGTGTCCTTGATGGCATCCTTCTCGAAGGTAGGTATCCGCAAGTCACGACTCATGCACCTAATGAGAGTGGTCTTGCCCCCGGCAGGTGGGCCGGTAACGATTAGCCACAGTGGAGGTTCGCTGTCTGCGCCATCTTCTGAACCGGGGTCAGCCAACCCATCCTCGCCCGCAGCCTTCAACAACTCTAGCTTTATCGCGTCAATGCGCTGCCGGCGCTCTGCCGAGAAATCCTCTGTCAGTTCGCTAAAGGGACGCCTTTCACTCATTTGAGCAAGCCCTCTCTGTTCGCGGCTCTGTCCGCAGTATTCTCCGCCACTGTTCCCATTATCCGCTGCCACGTACAAGCAGCGGTTTAGAGCGCCGCGCCCCACCTCGCGGCCCGCGTGTTCGCCGGCTGCTGACGGAAGGCGGGGGCTA
>VXMO01000027.1 GCA_009841045.1 Dehalococcoidia bacterium | reverse complement strand
CTCATTCCGGCGAAAGCATGCCCCGTACTCCGATACGGGGCCGGAATCCATCGGGATTCCTCTAGCGGAACGGCGCAGTCGCCAGCGCGATCGCAATCGCCACCTGGATTACGCCGAAGATTAACCAGCCGAGGCTGAAAACGATACCGATGCCGAACAGCATCGCCACGGCCCATGAAAAGGCGGCAGCCCCGCCCGCCACGTAGCGCAAGACGGGAGCGCGGCTCCGATTGGCGGCAACGTGGACGGCCTGTCCGATGAGATAGCCCGCCACGGCCCACAGGATCATTCCGAAGAATAGCCCGCCAAGCGCCGCCGAGAGGACGGAGATGGCAATCGCAAGCAGAATACCCGCTCCCAGCCCCGCGCCAACGGCCGTGAGCAGGCGCGAATTGTCCACCTGACCGACTGGATTCCGCTCCCACGTCACGCATGATGGGCAGATGTGCCCAACGGCCGCCTGCACCATGCACTCCGGGCAGATGGGGTCGTTGCAGCGGGCGCAGCGCAGGACGGTTTCCCTATCGCGATGCCGTAGGCAGAAGACGGGATCAATCGAGGCTGTCATTGGTCTCCGTGTTGGATGTCAACGCGTGCACAAGCCAGTTTACCCACAGGGAACGAATTGAGGCGCGGGCGATGGGTGCGGCATGCCGGCCGCGCGGCACGATAATGAGTTCCTTGGGGCCGGTGAACTTCTGATAGAGAATCTCACTCGCCATCACAGGCACTGACTTGTCGCCCCCGCAGTGGATGAAAAGGGCGGGGCGCTCGGGAACGTCGAGGATTGCGATCCCCGCCTGCGCCGTCCCCCACGTCTGCAGTGTCTCGCTCCACCGCACGCGCAATCGATACCCCCTCAAAAGGCTCCACACGCGGTCAACCGCTCTCATCGCCAGGCCGTCGATCCACGGCAGGGCGCCGTCACGCGGATAGACGCGCAGATCGGGCGGCTCCCCCGGCCGCGCAGGACTCCTGCTGCCCAGCGTCCGTCGATAGAACCCCTCGGCCGCGCCCGGCTCCTCACGTGGAATGATGCCCGCCGTTGACGAGCACACGAGAGCCGCGTACCCGTCCCAATTGGCGCAGGCAAGGATGGCGTCACGCGCCCCGGAGCTGTGGCCGACAATGCCGATTCGCGAAGCATCCACGCCCTCCCGCTCCGCTATGAATCGCGCTGCCGCACGCACGTCCCCGGATGAATCGCCCGTGTAGGCGCCGCCGCTTTTGCCATGCCCGCGCTGGTCGAAAGTGAGGGCGACGACGCCCCGCCGCGCGAGATCCCGCGCCGCTCCTGCCATGGACTTCTGACCCGACCCGAGTCCGTGAACGAGGACGACCGCCGGGCGGAGAGTGTCGCTTTCGGAATCAGGCGGCAAGCAGATGCGCCCGAAGAGCGTTTCCTCGCCGCTCCGAAAGCTGACCTCCTCCGTCGCAATCCGCATAGTGCAATGGTACCGATGCCATGCCGACCCGTTGGCGATTGGGACTAGAATAAAGGCAAGGTAGAGCGGCGGTCACAAGGGGGAAATGTATGGAACTCGGAATGATCGGCCTGGGACGAATGGGCGGCAACATGACCAGGCGACTCCTCCAGAAGGGACACCGCGTCGTCGTCTTTGATTTCAGCCAGGAGGCCGTCAGTGCCGCTGCTTCTGAGGGCGCCGCCCCCGCAAGTTCCCTTGAAGACATGGTCTCCCAGCTCTCCGCCCCCCGCGCCGTCTGGGTCATGGTGCCCGCCGGAGACCCCACGGAGCAGACCATCAACGCCGTTGTCGAACTGCTCAGCCCCGGTGACAGCATTATCGACGGCGGAAACTCCAACTACCACGAGACCCAGCGCCGCGCCGCAGCCGTCGCCGAAAAGGGTGTGACGATGCTCGATTGCGGCACCAGCGGCGGCATCTGGGGCCTCACTGAGGGCTACAGCCTGATGGTGGGCGGTGATGCGGACGCGTACGCCCGTCTTGAGCCGATATTCCAGGCCCTTGCTCCGTCCGAAACGCAGGGCCTCGGCCATGTCGGCCCCGCAGGCTCCGGGCACTACGTCAAGATGATCCACAACGGCATCGAATACGCCATGATGCAGGCCTTCGCGGAGGGCTTTGAGATTCTCAAGGCCAAGGAGGAGTTTGACCTCGACCTCCACGCCGTGGGCCAGATCTGGCAGCATGGCAGTGTCGTCCGCTCTTGGCTGCTTGACCTCGCCGTGTCCGCTTTGGACAAGGATCCCGGCCTCGATGAAATCATGGGGCACGTCTCCGATTCCGGCGAGGGGCGATGGACAATCCAGGAGGCCATCGACCTTAATGTGCCCGCCCACGTCATCACGACCTCGCTCTTCACACGTTTCCGCTCCCGCATGAGCAACACCTTTGCCGACCGCATGTTGGCAGCCCTGCGCAATGAGTTCGGAGGACACGCCGTCGTGAGGTCCGATTCCTGATGACCATGTACGCGCCGGCCTCCCCGGAGCATCCGGCCGCCACGGACGATCCGATTACGACGATCGTCATCGCCGGCGCGACGGGAGATCTCGCTCAGCGCAAGCTCCTCCCGGCTCTGTACCACCTGTGGATCAAGGGCAGGCTTGCTCCGAACGTCCCCATCGTTGGCTTTTCCCGGGCAAAGATGTCCACAGACGAGTTCCGGGAGTTCATGTGGCGCGGCATTCAGGAGATCGGCGGCATTGAACCCAATCGTGACCAGTGGGAAGCCTTTGCCCCGCGCTTGAGCTATTTCGGCGGCGATCTCGGCAGCACGGATGACGTCGGCGCGCTGGGTAAGCATCTTGACGAAACTGAAGCCGGTGACCCACACGCCAACCGCCTCTTTTACCTGTCCATCACCCCCGCCATCTTTGAACCTGCCGTCTCAAGCTTGGACGCCTGCGGGCTGGTCGAAGAGACCCCTGACACCGGCTGGCGGCGGGTCGTTGTTGAAAAGCCGTTCGGCCGTGACCTTGCAACCGCTAATGCGCTGAACAGGACCATCCACAACGTGTTTCGGGAAGAACAGGTCTATCGCATCGATCACTACCTCGGCAAGGAGACGGTGCAAAACCTCCTGGTTCTGAGATTCGCCAACGCCATATTCGAGCCGATCTGGAACCGCAACTACGTGGACAATGTTCAGATCACCGTCGCGGAGTCCGTGGACGTGGGGGAGCGGGCAGGGTACTACGACCAGTTCGGCGTCGTGCGGGACATGATCCAGAATCACCTGCTGCAGGTGCTCGCGCTCGTGACGATGGAGCCGCCCGTCACACTTGAGGCAGACTCGCTACGGAACAAGAAGGTTGAGGCACTGCGGGCCATCCGTCCCTGGACGGCGTCGGAGGCGGCGCGCAATGCCGTCCGCGCCCAGTACGTCGGCTACCGCGACGCCCACGGCGTCGACCCCCATTCGGCCACGCCAACCTATGCCGCCATGCGTCTCTACTTGGACAACTGGCGGTGGCAGGGGGTGCCGTTCTACCTGCGCTCCGGCAAGGCGATGGCACAGAAGTCGTCGGAGATCGCCATCGAGTTCCGCGCGCCGCCGCACCGCATCTTCCCCGCCAATCCCATGTGGGGACCGTTGGCCAATATCCTCACGCTGCGCCTCCAGCCGGATGAGGGCGTGCATCTGCGTTTCGCCGCCAAGCTGCCTGACCAGGGTATGGCCGTACGGCCGGTGGACATGGACTTCTACTACGGCACGGAATTTGGCTCGGAAGAACTGCCGGAGGCCTATGAACGGCTGTTGAGCGATGCGCTCGATGGCGACGCCTCCCTCTTTATCCGCAGCGACCACATTGAAGAGGCGTGGAAGATTGTTGATCCGTTGCTTGAGGCATGGGAAGATTCCATCTCTCACCCCGTGCAATGGTATGAGCCCGGCTCATGGGGGCCGGAGACTGCCGACGCGCTCCTGTCCCAGGACGGGCGGGCATGGGCGCCCGTCGGTGACCGGCATGGACGCATCAACGACTGAGATAGAGATTGCCATCCTTCCGGACGTGGACGCCGTTGCGCTTGCGACCGCAAACATCGTCGCAGCGTCATCACTGGCTGCGGGCGACGAGTTTTCCATTGCTCTCGCCGGGGGAGAAACGCCCCGCCGCCTCTACGAGATGCTTGCAACCGAACCCTTCCTCTCCGGAATCGCGTGGGACACATGGAATGTGTGGTGGGGCGATGAGCGCTGCGTGCCGCCCACCGATGAGATGAACAACTACGCGCTGGCCGCTGAGTCCCTGCTGAGCAAGGTTCCAATTCCCGCCGAGCGCGTGCATCGCATACGTGGCGAGGTCGGGTCGCAGGCCGCCGCCGTCGCGTATGAGAATGAACTCCGCGACCACTTCGGCGGCGGCAATGTGCCAGAATTTGATCTCATCCTGCTTGGCGTTGGTGACGATGGGCACACCGCATCCCTGTTCCCGGGAACGCAGGCATTGCAAGAGACGCGGCAGTTCGTCGTTCCAAGCGTCGCGCCTTGGCCTCCGTATGACCGTTTGACGCTATCGCTGCCTGTCATCAACGCCGCTCGTCGCGTGGTGTTTATCGTCGTAGGCCGTGAAAAGGCCCACGCCCTGCGTATGGTGATTGCATCAGACCGGGAAGATGCGCAGCAGCCACCCGCCGCGTTGGTCCGTCCTGCAAACGGCGTAGTGCAGTTCGTCGTGGATGAGGCGGCGGCGGTGCTGCTGACGGGAGCCCCGGCATAATATGAAACATGTCTGAACCTGCGCAGCGCGTATAGTCCTAACATGACACTCAACCCAAACGCTTACAAGAACATCGGCGACTACGGCCTGATTGGAGATCGACACTCCGCTGCTCTGGTAGGCATCGACGGCTCGATTGATTGGTGTACATTTCCCCGCTTTGACTCGGCAAGCGTATTCGCCGCCATCCTCGACAGTGAAAAAGGTGGCCGATTCGCTATCACGCCGTCAGAGTTGTACACGGGCGGGCAGCGCTACCTTCCGGATTCCAATGTGCTGGAGACCCAGTTCGTCACGCGCACCGGCGCCTGCACGTTAACGGACTTCATGCCGTTCTTCCGCCGCCCGGACCTTTCGTGGGTCGCGCACGGCTGCATCATCCGTATCCTGCGCTGCACGTCCGGAACAATACCCGTGCGCATCGCCTATGAGCCTCGGCCTAACTACGGGCGCTCGTCAGAGAAGATGTTTGAACGCAATCGCAAGGTGATCGTCAAGGATGAAGACTTTGAGTTGATCCTGGAGACCACGCTGCCCCTGGAAATCAACGAATCCGGTGACGGCGCATATGCCGAGGTTCTCTTGACGGAAGGCATGGAGGCCGTGTTTGTTGTGCGGCACGTGCTGGAGGGACACGAGGAGGCCATCCCCTCTGCGCTCGCCTTCAACATTCCTCGTGAGCTGCGCGACCTCACGGACGCCTACTGGCGCAATCTCTCGATGACGGTCAACTACAGCGGCCCGTATCGCGACATCGTTGTTCGGTCGTATCTCGTCCTCCACCTGCTGGTCTATATCCCGACAGGCGCCATCGTCGCCGCCCCCACCACGTCCTTACCGGAATGGATTGGAGGCAGCCGCAACTGGGATTACCGCTTTACCTGGCTGCGTGATTCGGCATTCACGATAGACGCCTTGATGCGCCTTGGGCACACGGATGAAGCCGTTGAATTCTTCGAATGGTTGGCGCAGGCGTGCGGCCTCAGTGACGACTCTCTCGAATGGGAGGCGCACGACGAGGAAGAGCACATCCATATCCTCTATCGCATCGATGGCGAGACGGACTCCACGGAAGAGGAACTGACCAACCTGGAGGGGTACAAGGCATCGGCCCCCGTCCGCATCGGCAACGGCGCGTATGACCAGATCCAACAGGACGTCTACGGAGAATTGCTAGCAAGCGCCCACCTTCTCGCCACCCACGGCGAGGAGGTCACGGCGGCGCACTGGGATGTCGTCAAGACACTCGCCAACCTTGCCGCGAAGGAGTGGCGCGATCCGGACAGCGGCATCTGGGAGGTGCGCGGCGGGCCGTTCCATTTCGTCACCTCAAACGCCCTCTGCTGGGTTGCGCTTGACCGCGCGATCAAGCTGGGCGAGATGTACATGCCGGACGACCCTGACATCCCCCGGTGGCGCGCGGAGGCGGAGACCATCAAGGAAGACGTGTTGGAGAAGGGCTGGAGCAAGGACAAGAAAGCATTCGTCCAGCACTACGAGTCCGACGCGATGGACGCCGCCACCCTCCTCCTACCGCTGCTCGGGTTCATCGACTTCAACGATCCGCGTTTCCTCTCCACCCTCGAACGGATCGAAGCGGATTTGCGCGATGGCCCATTCGTCAAACGGTACCGGACGGATGAGACGGATGACGGCGTGTTTGGCCCGGAGGGCGCTTTCACCCTATGCAGCTTCTGGCTTGTCCAGGTGCTTACTCATGTTGGCCGTCGGGGCGAGGCGAGACGCATGTTCAATGAACTGCTGACCTACGCCAACCATCTGGGACTGTTCGCGGAGATGATTGACCCCCGCAGCGGCCTCGCTCTGGGCAACTTCCCGCAGGCATTCACCCACATCGGCCTGATATTGGCGGCGCTGGAATCCACGGGGCACGAGGATGACCCTGAAGAGGGTGAACACCGGGAGCATCGTGACCCCGCCGCCCACACAGACCACGACCACCACGGAGGCTAACCGGGCAACTTGAGGATCCCCTAAACCCCGCCCCGCGCCAGCACAATCCCCAGCACGATGACGAACAGCCCTACGAGGGCGACCCCCTCCCACCGCACAATGCGGCTGTTTGTCCGCGCAAAGAGGAAAAGCACTGCCGTGGACGCCGCCAGCACCGGAATCTCAAAGGTGTAAAGTTCACTCCCTATTGGCAGCGTGGAGATTGCCGCGGTCAGGCCCAGCACGCCCAACAGGTTGAAGATGTTGGATCCAACGATGTTCGCAACAGCAATCTCGCGCTCGCCGTGATACGCGGCCACCGCTGAGGTGACGACTTCAGGGAGACTCGTTCCGATCGCGATGACGGTAAGGCCGATTGCCACGTCGCTCAGGCCAACACGCTCCGCAATGCCGACTGCTCCGTGCACCGTTAGTTCAGAACCAAGGGCGAGCGCTCCGATACCCGCAAGCAGGAAGAAGACTTCACGGGCGATTCCGGGATTGCTCAAGGGCACACGAGCAAAGGTCAACTCCTCGGGCGCTTGAAGAATCTCCCTTTCCCGGTGTCGCCAGAGGGAGATAACCACAAACGCGATGAGGCCGACAAACAGGGCCGCGCCGACGAGGTGCCCAACCATTCCGGTTAAGCCCGCCACGATAACCGCAACGACGGCGGCGGCCAGCACGGGCATCTCCCAGCGAAGCAGACTCGGATGCACATCCATGGGGCGTATCAGGGATGCGATGCCCAACACCAGCAGCACATTTGTGATGTTTGAGCCCACGATGTTGCCGACGGCCAGCCCACCGGATTGTTCCAGCGCGGCCACCACGCTCACCGATAACTCAGGTGATGAGGTGCCGAGGGCTACTACCGTCGCGCCCACGATCAGGGGCGAGATACCGAATGCCAGGGACAGCCGCGCCGCCGCCTTGACCAGCAGCCATCCTCCGACGAGAAGCACGAAAAGCCCCGCCGTCGTCATCGCCAGGTCAAGGATCAATGAGGTCATCAAGCCTCTCCCTGCTCAGAGATGCGTGGCCGCTGTCGAGCCTCGCTATGGATCGCAAGATAAACGCCAAACATAAGCAGTCCGCCGCCCGGGATTACAGTCCACGCCGGTATTTCTCCCAACACGGGGATGGCCAAGAGCGCCGCGATAACCGGCTCAGCACGTACAGCTAGTGTAATATTGACCGCCGGCCAATACCCCAAAGCCCAGTTCATCAGTGAATGCCCGATGACCTGGGGGACAAGCGCCGCCATCGCCATCCAGAAATACGACTCCGGTGACAGCCCCACCATCTGTGAACCGCTTCCGACTGCGCCAATGATCAGCGCCGCCGCCGCTACTGCGTACACAACCGCGATGTAAGGCAGCGTCGGGATGCTGCTGCGAACGCGTCGCCCCACCAGCAGATAGCCTGCCACCGCCACTGCCCCCGCGAGGGCCAGCGTATCGCCGTACAGACGCCGCTCACCCTCCGCCCAGTCGCCCGCCGCGATGATGACTCCGCCCGCGATGCTCACGATGACTGCAACTGTGGTCAGCCACCCCAATTTGTCGGACAAGTAGAAATGGCCTGCCACCGCCACGAAGATCGGCGTCGTCGTCACCAACAAGACCGAGCTCGCGACGGACGTATGGGAGAGTGATGTGATCCAGAGCGCGAAATGGGCGGCAAGACAGAGCCCGGAGGCTCCGAGCAGAGTCAGGTCGGACCGACGAACCGTGCTGAACTGGCTCCGCACAAACAGGGACGCGGCCCCGACGACGAGCGCGGCAATGCCCATGCGATACGCCGCCACCGTGAGCGGGGGCGCGTCCGCCAACCGGATGAAGATCGCCGCCAACGACATGCTCAGCACACCAACGCCGACGCCAAGATAAACCCTCATCTTGTTACGATACGCGAGAGGAGGCTAAGACCATGCCTGAAATGCAAGTGCCGGATCAGATCACCCCGCAGAGCATCAACGACTACCTTGATGTCATGAGCAAGGCCGTCTTTCAATCCGGCATCTCGTGGCGTGTCGTCGAGAGTAAGTGGTCCGGCACACGTGAGGCGTTCCACAACTTCGACGTAGAGCGCGTCGCCGATCTGACCCCGGATGATGTCGATGCGCTGGCCGCTGACACCCGTATCATCCGCAATCGCAGAAAGATCGAGGCCATAAAGAGCAACGCCGAGCGAATGCTCGAACTCGAGAAGGAGCACGGGTCCTTCCAGGGCTACCTGCGCTCCAAGTCAAACTACGCCGACCTCGCTAAGGACCTGCGCAAAAACTTCAAATTTCTCGGCGACACGGGCATCTACTACTTCCTGTACGTCGTCGGAGAGGAAGTCCCCCCACACGAAGAAGTGATGGGCAACCGCTAGGCCCTCAACCCCACCGCCTCATACACCAACTCCATGTCCAGGTGTTCCCGGACGAATGCGGCCAGCTTGTCGTACTCCGCGTTCTGATCGACCTCACCGGCGGACTCGGGCAGGGACACCCCCTTGCGGCTGGCAAGCCATGAGAGCATCGCGCGGCGAAGCTGCCTGTTGTGAAAGAGCCCGTGCAGATACACGCCGAGCGTCAGCCCCTCCTCATCCAGCGCCCCGTCCGGCAGGGTGACATCCTGCCCGGAGCGCGTTTCGATCACAAAGGGACTCGTCGATGCTTCGCCCGTCGTGACGCCCATGTGTATCTCATAGGCCACTAACTCAGCGCCTTCGCTGCCGCTGAGGATGCCGCGCCCGTCAACCACGCGCCCCGCCACCTGGTGGGTCGCCTTGTCTCCAAGAAACGTCGTCGTGACGGGAAGAAGCCCCAAGCCGGGTGAGGACGGCCTCGGCGACTCCACTCCCTCAGGGTCGAGCAGCTCCTTCCCAAGCATCTGGTAGCCCGCGCAGATACCAACCGCCGGCGTGCCAGCCTTACGCGCGGCAACGATGCGGTCAGCCAGCCCCTGCTCCCGAAGCCAATCAAGGTCCGCCATCGTCGTCTTGCTGCCCGGGATGATGATCAGGTCCGGAGTGCCGAGCTGCTCCTGCCGCTCGACAAACCTCAAACGAACGCCCAACTCATGGCGCAAAGGGTCGAAGTCATCGAAGTTGGCCAGGTGGGGCAGGCGAATCAAGGCGATATCAAGCGCCGCATCCCCAAAGCCTCCCGCCTCCGCGTCCGGCAGCCCCAACGTGTCCTCTTCAGGAACGTGGATATCAAAGAAATACGGCAGGACTCCGGCCACCGGCACGCCCGTAAGCTCCCGTAACTGTGCCCGCCCGGGTTCGAAGAGTGAAATATCCCCGCGGAACTTGTTGATGACGTGCGCCTTCACCAGGGCGCGCTCCTCCGGCTCCAGCAGCGCCATCGTCCCCACAAGCTGAGCGAACACGCCGCCGCGCTCAATATCCGCAATCAGCAGGACGGGCGCGTTTGCATGGAGCGCGATGCTCATGTTCACGATGTCGTACTGCCGCAGGTTGATCTCTGCCGGGCTCCCCGCCCCCTCCATGACCACCATGTCATACTCGCGCCGCAGTGTATCCAGTGAGGACGTCACGACATCCCACAGCGCAGCCTTGCGCTCGTAGTAGGAACGTGCGGACAGCGTGATATGTGGACGGCCAAGCACGACGACCTGAGAGCGGCTGTCGGCCTCCGGCTTGAGCAGCACGGGGTTCATCTCGACGCGTGGCTCCACCATCGCCGCCGCGGCCTGCACGGCCTGTGAACGTCCAATCTCCCCGCCGTCCGGCGTCGCATATGAGTTCAGCGACATGTTCTGCGCCTTGAACGGCGCGACGCTGTACCCCTCCTGCGCGAAGATGCGGCACAGCGCCGCCGTCAACACGGATTTCCCCGCATGGGACGATGTCCCTTGCACCATGATTACCTTGGCGAGGCCGCTGTTAGCCAACTGCGTATTTCTCCATCCTGCATGCCTGACAACGTGCTGCGACGCTCCAACGAGTGTGCCAGATTACTCTCCCCCGTGCGCGTCCCTTGACTTCTGTATGAAGTGATATAGACTAGTTTGTATTGCAAACTAAAGAAGGGAATCGACGGGTGGATTCCACCCCAATAGAGGAAAGGAGGAAGACATGCAATCGGCAGCAGGAAACGGCCAGGAACTGTCCCCCCAACAGGGATGGGAGGACATCCACGCCACGATGGACCAACTCCGCAGTTCCATGTACGTGGCGGGCACAGCGACAATTCTGCTCGTGTGGGGAGCGATCATCTCGCTGGGCTATTTCGCGGAGTATTCATTCACGACGTTCCTGGAAGACATGGCCGCTGACAGGCCGTGGATCAGGGCGCCGCTGTGGTTCGGACTGGTCGGAGTGGGCATGCTGGCCAGCGCCCTCATCGGGAGTCGGGCCGGGCAGAAGACCGGCGCGGGAGAAGCGGCGCGCTCCGCCGGCATCCGCACGTTCCTGTTCTGGGTCACCATCGGCGTGGCCGCCTTCGTGATGCCTGCCGCGCTCGGCCTCTGGGACGAGGGTGACGCGCAACGCATCGCCGGCGTCTCCATCGGCATCGCCATGCTTGGCTACATCCTGTTCGGCATCATGCACCGGCCGATCATCGCCGTTATCGGTCTTGCGTTCCTCGCAGCCTACTTCGTTCCCTATGCGCTGGCAGGCGATGCCGCGCTGCTCTACTCCGCGATCCTGACTGCGATAACGGCCGCCGCGGGCTGGGCGATTATCCGCCGGAGCGAAGTCCTGTGACCACGAACGAAGCCCTCGATCTCGACGAAACGATCCACCAGCCCACGCGGCTGCGCATCATGACGCTGCTGGCCGCGCAAGCGGCGGCGGATGGCCGCCTCGCCTACGGTTTCGTCCAGAAGGAGTTGGGCCTGACGGGGGGCAACCTGACGGCCCACCTGCGCAAGCTGGAGGAGGCGGACTACATCGCGATGTCCAAGGAGTTCATCGATGCCAAGCCCCGCACCTGGATCGAGGCGACGGACACCGGCCGACGCGCCTACGCGCGCTACCTGGACAACCTCAGACAGGCCCTGAACATCCCAACCCCCCGCTCGCCCTGAGCCCGTCGAAGGGTGACCCACCCTACTGTCATTCTGAGCGCAGCGAAGAATCTAAAGCCCTGATTCCCCTAAACTAGGCTGGCGTGAGGTAGTGATGCCATCCTCCGGTCGAGAGTCAACGTCTCAAGTCCCGCCCGCGTGTAGTCGTCAGCAATCAACCTGTCCATGAGACCGGGTCCACCGGAAGACTCTAGGGCGTCAACAATGGTGCCTCCATTCTGTGGAAACACAAGACCACTCGACAGCACTCGCGCGAGCGCGGCCCGCGCGTCGGGTTTGGAAATCCTGTAGTAGTGTTGCAAGGTCAAGTACGCCTCTCCAACCACCTGATTGGAGGCCAGAATTTCCTGTCCGTCGGCGATTAGCGATTCCAGGCGCTCAACGCACCGCGCATAGATATCCGGAGGGTCCCCCGTTGCAAGACGAACCAGGACGGAGGTATCAATCCCGATACGGCGTCGGATCATAGCCCTCATCTCGAAGCTTTCGTATGTCCAATGGCGGCGTGCCCGGCTTGATCTTGTCCCGTAGCGTCCCCAGCTTTGAATAGTCGATGCGGCGCGGTTTCAGCAGGTAGCCGTCCGGCCCCTCCTGCAGTTCGATCTGATCTCCCGGCTTGACGCCAAGCTCATCCAGCACCTTCGCCGGAAACGTGACCTGACGCTTTGACGTAACCTTCACCAACATGGCAAATCTCCTTACCGACAATCTAGTGAAGTAAGGCAGTCGAGTCAACCTTAGCGTAGGGTAGAATCGAGGCAAGCGGGCAGCGCCCGCTCCCGTAGCCGTCATCTTCTTCTATGGAGACTCAGATGCTCCCCAGCCCGCAAATTCTCCGACAGCTCCGCCAACTATCCAGAGAGTTGAAGGCCGCCCACAGTGGGGCGGATCTTCACGGTCGTGTGAGTAACTTCGATGCGTGGATGGATCGCGCGTCCGCGGCCGATGACAGCGCGACGGGCTACGACCACGCCCAAACCGTCAAGGAATACTATGACCTCTGCTCCCAGCTCATGGTGTTCGGATGGAGCGAGTCACTCCACTTCGCCCCACTGTCACCCCACGAGACCCTGGAGGAGTCCCAGGTCCGGCATCAACGACTGATGATCGACAAACTGGAACTGCACGAAGGCATGACGGTAATCGACGTCGGCTGCGGAATCGGCGGCCCCATGCGCCGTGTCGTTCAGGAGGCGGGTGTCAGGGTCGTCGGCATCAACAACAATGACACCCAGTTGGACAGAGCGAAAGCGTTGAGCGCAGAGGCGGGCATTGACCACATGATTGACTACCTCGCCTGCAGCTTCATGGACATGAGCGCCATTGCGGACAACACGATGGATCGGGGCTACGCCATCGAATCAACATGCCATGCGCCGGACAAGGCGGGCGCGTTCGCGGAGATCTACCGCGTCCTGAAACCCGGAGCCCTTCTGTGGGGTCAGGAGATGTGCCTGACGGACGTCTTTGATCCTGACGACACTCAACATCAGGCCCTCAGGCAGGAGCTCATGCGCGGCATCGCGCTCAGGGAAATCGCCACGTTCGGCGAGGTAAACCGGGATCTCGAAGCAGCGGGATTTGAGGTCATCGAGGGCATAGATCGCGCCGTCGTGGAGAATGGCCCCAGCACGCCGTGGTATCAGCCCATGGAAAACCGGCAGGGGACGGTGGGTAGCGTCATGCTGAGGATTCCGGCAGGCCGCAAGCTCCTAATGTGGTTGTCCAGGCTGACTGAGACGGTGGGTGTATTCCCGAAGGGCTCCGCGGAAGTTATCGATCTGCTGGATCGCACCGCCAGGGCCTACGTCGCCGGAGGCCGCACCGGCATCTTCACACCCCTCTACTGCTTCCTCGCCCGCAAACCTCTCTAGGCCCCACCCATGTCATTCTGAGCGAAGCGTAGCGGAGTCGAAGAATCTAAAGACTCATCTGGCAAGCATGCTGGAACGCGGCAAGCCTACTTCTTCTCCCGGCAAAGCAAGACCGCGAACTTAAGCCGTAGCGCAGCTACCCGCTCGCCCTGAGCCCGTCCTCCTCTGGTGGTCATGACCCGACGTCCTGTCTTTCCTGTGTGATGGAACTGCCTATGCGAACCCCTGTTCATGTTATCTGATCTGGTAGTCTGGCGTCAGGCCGAGTCCTGCACCCTTACGTCAGTAGAATGTATGCGAGGAGACCGTGGCTCCAAGAACCAGGACGGCATTCTAATGATGGTGGCAGGCGGCAGAACTCGTACAGGTTGACTCCGATGTTGCGGCAGATTGAACGGTTACGAAATAGGGGCCTCTGGGCCGTGCTTTCTGGCTTGGCAATGATGATGCTCGTCACTGTCTTTCTTGTCGCCTATGAGAGTGAGTCACAGGAGCCCAAGCTGCCCGGAGAATACTCATTGCAACCGGGCGCATCACAGGAATCAACGCTGCTCTGGGAGTACCCCTTGCGGCCGGTGGAGAACCCGCACAATACCTATGCAGTGGTCATTGATAATGACGTTGCCTTTATCAGCATCTCCGGAAAAGCAGAGTTGCACGCTCTGGACGCCAGGACAGGGCAGGTTCTCTGGCGGAAGCATTGCCAGGCCTCTGTTGTTGTGGACGGAGTGGTGTATTGCGTGCACATTGAATGGTTAGGGAGAGTTGGCGGCCACCCCTACCCGAAATTCTCGACCGAGATAATTGCCGTAGACGCGAGAAGCGGTGAGGAGTTTTGGAGCTATCAGCCGACCGAAGGCTGGATGTTTGGCGGGATGTTCATATCCGATGGCGTGCTGGTCATTAGACCCTCGGACTCCGCTGGCTATACTTACACCGCCCTGGATGCCGACACCGGTCGTCTGGTGTGGGATGCTCACATAGAGCGCGCAACCGGTAATGTCGCAGACGGCGCCTTTTACGCAGGTGCTCGTGACGAGATAGCTGCCATTGAGACAGCGACTGGACGCGATCGGTGGCGGCGTGAAGTGCCGGAGTATTCAAGCATTGCAGGGGCAGGAGGTGGCGTCGTCCTCATTGACATCGTCGCGGGTGGCTTTGAAGCTCTGTCAGCAGAAACGGGAAGACGTGAATGGAGGTACATGAGGCCCGGCCGATCTGTATTCCTGGCAGGTGTGACGGGCGAGATCGCCGTCTTCCAGTCTCGCCCGGCGAACACCGGGTTCTATCCAGAGGTTTATCCTATCGACCGGTTCTGCGCGGTTAATGCCCTAAATGGACAGCATCTCTGGTGCAGAGAAGACCTTGAGGGGGAGAATTCCGTCTGGGTTCGTGGCGATGCCTTGCGTTGGTATTCCGATGATCGGGTAGCTCTTCTGGACGCGCAGACAGGCAGGGAGCTATGGAGTCATGATTGGGTAGAAGATGCCGAAAGGATTGTGGATGCAAGTAAGAGCGGCGACGACCTCTATGTGAATGTTGACGGCATGGTGTCCGCGCTTGAACCGAACTCCCTCAACCCTCGGTGGGAATACCAGTTGGTGTGGGACAACGACCCTTCTGATCGGGACGACAATCCCTACATACGAGCCGCAGAGAATGATGTCGTCATCTTGTGGACAGGCGCAGGACTGGTCGCCGTAGGGCTACCTCCTCCCGGCGGAGTATTTGTGCCGTCTACACCCACTCCAAAGGAGGTGTGCAGCAACGGCATCGTTGTTCCAGTCCCGGAGGACAAGCCGGGCCTCGTTGCTGATTGCGCCATCCTCCTCGCCGTCCGCGGCGATCTGACGGGTGATTCGGTGACTTTGGCAGGTGAGGCCAGATTAAACTGGAACGCCGATGTCCCCATCACCGAATGGGAAAACGTCTGGGTTGCCGACCCGGCAGATTGGCCGTCAATCGACCCATCGTACTGGCCGCCAAGAGGGGATCGACTCCCAGACTCAGAAACAGGACCTTTGGGTTCCGCCACCCGGGTCGTCATGCTGACACTCTGGTCAAGCAATCTGGCAGGTAAGGTACCCCCAGGGCTAGGGGATTTAAGCGAACTCAGAGAGCTCATGATTGGTTCCAGTTCCTTCACCGGAGGCGTCCCTCCGGAACTCGGACGCCTGGAGAATCTTGAAGGTCTTTTCCTTGGCTCCCTAACAGGCCCGATACCCCCGGAACTGGGAAATCTGGCAAGCCTGCGAATTATGGACCTCGGTGATAGCTGGTTTAGTGGGGAGATTCCCCCAGAGTTGGGCAACCTCAGCAACCTGGAAATGCTGTATCTAGAAGGGAACCAACTGACTGGGCCAATTCCCCCGGAACTAGGCAATCTCTCCAAACTCAGTGAATTGCGTTTGTTCGAGAACCAATTAAGCGGGGAGATCCCCCCGGAACTGAGCAACCTCTCCAGCCTGGGGGGACTGCATCTCCAAGACAACCGGTTGACCGGCCAGATACCAGCGCAATTGGGCAGCCTCTCAAGACTGGGTAGTTTGCAAGCCTCAAGGAACCAGTTGACCGGGGAGATCCCCTCAGAATTGGGGAACATCTCCTACCTGTGGAGGCTGGAACTCCAGGACAATCGGCTGGTCGGCCAGATACCGCCGGAACTTGGAAACCTTGAACACCTTGAGCAGTTGGAGCTTTCAGGAAACAGATTTGGCGGGTGCTTGCCAGTTGAGCTGCTCAGTGTGGCCGACGGTGACATCTATAGTCTCGATCTGCCCTTATGCACTGGGTTCGAGCGGGATGTACTCGTCGCTCTGTATCATGCCACGGGCGGCCCTGACTGGATCGAGAATACGAACTGGCTTGGTGACGTGCCGCTCGCCGAGTGGCATGGCGTCACGACGGACGCCAACGGCCGCGTAACAATGCTGGACCTTGCTGAAAACGGCTTGAACGGGACGCTACCCGGAGAGCTGGGTGAACTCCAGAAACTGAATTCTCTCATCCTCCCCCATAACCGATTGAGTGGGGCTATTCCGTTAGGGTTGGGTCAACTTGAGTACCTGGACCGGGTGGAACTCTCCCAAAATGTGTGGAATGGATGCATTGCTGATGATTTACTTGACGTCCCCCGTGGCGATCTCAGGAGTATCGAACTGCCGCGCTGTGCCGACGTCGACAAGGCGGTATTGACTGCCTTTTATCACGCCACGGGCGGCCCAAACTGGACGTCAAGCACGAACTGGACCACTGACGCGCCATTGAATGACTGGGAAGGGGTGAGCGCCCACGCAGGCGGCTATGTGACGACGTTAAGCCTGCCTAACAACCGCTTGAGCGGGGAATTACCCCCGGAACTAGGCAACCTCACAAACTTGGAAGCGCTCTATCTCAATGGAAACCAATTGA
Organism: Dehalococcoidia bacterium; assembly: GCA_009841045.1. Taxonomy (GTDB): domain Bacteria; phylum Chloroflexota; class Dehalococcoidia; order UBA6926; family UBA6926; genus VXMO01. Next base: position 3,860 of record VXMO01000027.1, on the reverse strand, counting down.
TTGGGGAGATCCCCCCGGAACTGAGCAACCTCACGAGCCTCAGATGGATTCGTCTTAATCAGAATCAATTGAGTGGAGAAATCCCCCCGGAACTGGGCAACCTCACAAACTTGGAACAACTGAATCTCTCGAACAATCGCCTAGGCGGGGAAGTCCCACCAGAGTTGTGGGATCTCTCTTTCCTGGATTGGCTTCACCTCAATGGAAACCTGCTGCATGGATGTATTCCCACTGAAGTGTACAGCGTGTACCCCCGCATCAACTCCGCCACTGGGCTGCGTGTGTGTATCAGGCAGGAGAGAGAAGCGTTGGTCGCCCTTTACCACGCCACCGACGGCCCAAACTGGACGGAACGAACGAACTGGCTTAGTGAAGCGCCGCTCAGCAAGTGGCACGGTGTTACGACGGACGCCAACGGTCGCGTAACGATGCTAAATCTAGCCGATAATGGCCTGAATGGGACGTTGCCCGGTGAGTTGAGAGGCCTCTCTGAGCTGCAATCTCTTATCCTCTCCAGCAATCGCTTGGGCGGAGAAATCCCACCGGATTTGGGCAGCCTTTCAAGCCTTGGAGTGCTTGATCTCAACGGAAACCAATTGGATGGGGAGATTCCTCCAGAACTGCTGGGGCTCTCCGCTCTCCGCTTGCTGAACCTCGCAAACAACCGGCTAGCTGCAGAGATCCCGCCCGGGTTGAGCGGCCTTTCAAACCTGACAGGCCTTTTCCTTTCCGGGAATCAATTGAGCGGATGCATACCCCTTGAGTCGCGATACCAGCTGGATGGTGATCTTCCGAGAATCACACTGCCGCTCTGTATAGATGTAAGCCGAGCAAACAGAGCGGCACTAATCGCGCTTTATCATGCCACCGACGGTCCGAACTGGACGGAACGAACGAACTGGCTGAGTGATACACAGATTAGCGAGTGGCACGGTGTCACAACCGATGTCTATGGCCGTGTAACTGGACTATTCCTGAGTGGGAACGGCCTAACTGGAGAGATACCACCTGAATTAGGCAGCCTCACTGACCTCGGCGGGTTGACCCTGTCCAATAACCGATTGAGCGGGGAAATCCCAGCGGCGTTGAGCGGCCTGGTAAGCCTCACAGGGCTTTCTCTCAGCGGAAACCAGTTGACCGGGGAGATCCCGCCGGAGTTGGGCAGCCTCACAAGCCTGACGTGGCTTTCTCTCGGCGGGAACCGGTTGAGCGGAGAGATACCATCGGAACTGGGTAACCTCACCGCGTTGAAGTATCTGATCCTCTTTGAAAATGAGTTGACCGGAGGAATTCCTCCGGAACTGGGCAACCTACTCGAACTGGAAGCGCTGATTCTTTATGGCAATGACTTGGGCGGAGGAATACCGCAGGAGTTAGGAAACCTCGCTGAACTAAAGTATCTGATGCTCTCCGACAACCGGTTGAACGGGGAGATACCATCGGAATTGAGGCAATTGACGAAGCTGGAGCAATTGCAGTTGGGGGAAAACCGTCTCACAGGTTGCGTTCCTGATCTCCTGCGGGATGTGGCAGACAATGACCTCGACGCATTGGCCTTGCCGGACTGTTAGCTTGCTCATACAATCTACACCCGCGCAGCCGCAAACCCCTCTAGGCCCCGTTCCGTCATTCCCGCGAAAGCACGCCCAGCACTCCGATACGGGGCGGGAATCCAGTACGGCGCGCTGCGCTGTCATTATGACGTGAATTGGGTTGACCAGGAGCGGATGCGGCTGCCGCGGAAGAGCTTGCCCGTCACGTCGCGCGGCCGCATGAGTATCGACAGCGCCGCCTGTGCCGAATTTCGGGGGTCGCCCGGGCCGGTGGGAGCCATATCCGTCTTGACCCACCCCGGCGACAACGCATTCACGGGAACCTTGCCCCGCAACTCATTCGCGGTGGCGATGGTGAGCGCGTGCAGGGCGGCCTTGGACACGCCATACGAATCCCGGAGCCCCGCATCGATGATGCCTGACATCGATCCTGTGTTGACGATGCGAGGATCGTCCGACTTCAGCAGCAGCGGAAGTAGCCGTTTGGTGCAGAGATACACGCCAACGACGTTCACCTGGAGCGTGGACGTGAAGAACTCGTCAGGCCCCACCGTGAGGCCGGGCTCATCCCCATGGAGGATGCCGGCATTGTTCATGAGTACATCGACGGCGCCCCACTCGCTCTCGGCCCACGCGGCGATGCGCTCGACGTCCGATGCGACGGCAACGTCGGCAACAAGCGTGGCAAGGCCGGGGAGTTGTTCTTGCGCTTCCGCGAGTTTCACCGGGTCTCGAGACACCGCAAGAACCTGAGCCCCCTCCGCGAGAAACAGCTCACTAATCCGATACCCGATACCTCGGCTCCCACCCGTCACAATCACCCGCCGCCCCTCAAGCTTCATACCTGGCTCCTCTACTTCCCCTTCGACTCCAACTCGCTAAGAATTCGCTCTAGGCGTGGCTCGAAGACGCTCTTAAATTGCGGCAGAAGATCTAGCATCCAGACCCTGATTTCATCCAGTTTCTCCGGCGGATCGTCGATCCTGCCGTCTCTCCTTAGCCCGATCCAAGAATATGTCCACCGGTCTTCTCTGGACCAGTGCCATTCCGGGTTGGGTCCTGCATTGATGCTGGATTCAATCTCTGCCCTGTCCTTCTCTAACTCGTCAAATATGCGCTCGGTAAGCTCCTTGTCATTCTTCCAGAGGTATATGTCTGCATAAGTATCATTTCTCCTGGACAAGGACAATTCGTACCAGAGGCCTTGGATGCCGATAGAGCGGAAATACCTTTGACCGTCGCCATAGAACTTGTCGGTTCTATAGGAAAAGTGCCTCCCGAGTAGCTCGTTCTCGAGAGGCTTGTAGAAATCGTTGAAAGCCTGCGCTTGCGGTGATGGCGGAGGAATTAGTGAAAGAGTATTGGCCTTGTCCCAGCCTCCGGGGTACACAACCTTGATGAAACGCGGCGCAGGCTCTTCCTGGTCGGCCCGTTTGATTAACTCGACTTTCACACCATAGAAGCTAATCTCATCGTCCGACCACTCATTGAGTTTGTGCAGCGCCTCCGCGGTCTCCTCCGTAAATCCGGCTGCGACCCAGATTCCGATTTTTGCGTCGACTCCTGCTGAATAAATCACTAGCTGGCCAAGATGGTGCGTGTCCGCCCATTCCAATTGGTTCTCGATGGCGACTGGCACGCCCAATAAAGTTTCTTTGGCGAGGATGTCGAGGTACATCGTGCCGACTTGCTGTTCCATCTGGACAGGCTCCAGATCCAGGCCGAGTTCTGCTCCTAACAGCTCAAGGTTGTCTGTAAGCCATGGAGTAAAATCCAGAGCCTCATGCGGCCACTTGGAACGCAGGTCTATGTTCTGGACTTCCTCGTCGGGTGTGGTCATTACTCCTCCCTACTTCGTCCCCGTATCCCCCGGCCGGATATCAAAATCACGGTGATCCCGATACAACGGCGCGCGATTCAACACATCGTCATCATCGTCCAGGTTGATGCTATCGACATCGGTCATCATCCAGTACTTGTAACCGCCCAGGAACAGGTACGGCCTCCTCTGCCCAAAGAACGAGCACTCGACGCCCTCACCCCGCCGGATGCGGTCCACGAACACCGCAAGCAACTCATGCTGCCCATCCCTCTTGATAACGACATACTCATGCGGCCACGTATCCCGATACGTCACCGCCTCCCGCCACGGTGCATCCGCAATAAGCTGCATGACATTGTCGGGTTGGATTTCGGGCATGACTATCTCCTATATGCAAAGTTGGAAAAACAGAATAAGGATAGAAGTCTTATGGTAGCGCGTACGGGATTCGAACCCGTGATCTCCGCCTTGAGAGGGCGGTGTCC
>VXMO01000041.1 GCA_009841045.1 Dehalococcoidia bacterium | reverse complement strand
CCCTCCGCCCACGGAAACAGCCACCCCATCCCCCTCCCGCACCGCTGTCCCCACAGCCACTCGAGTTCCGCCGCCCCCAACTGGAACACCCGTCCCCACTCCCACTTTGGTGCCCCACAATGACAGGGCCGTGCTGGAAGTCTTCTACCACGCGACCAATGGGGATAATTGGGAAGGCAACAACAACTGGTTGACTGATGCTGCTCTTTGGAGGTGGACTGGCGTCCGGACGAATGAAGAAGGGCGAGTTACGACGTTGCACCTTGATGGCTTCGACAATTTGCGAGGAGAAATCCCAGCAGAGTTGGCAAACTTAGCGAAGCTTGAAGTCTTACGTCTCAATAACAACCAGTTGAGTGGGGAAATCCCGCCAGAGTTGGGTAGCCTGGCAGACCTTCGGCGGTTGTCACTCTCCTCCAACCAGCTCACTGGCGAGATTCCTAAAGAATTGGGCAATCTGTCCAACCTTACACACCTTGACTTGTATGGGAACAGACTGTCCGGGCAGGTACCGGTTGAACTGGGCAGATTAACCAATGTTGAGTACTTCCGTCTTAACTTCAACCAATTGGAAGGAGAAATACCGGCTGAAATGGGCAATTTGTCCAAAGTTGAAGGCTTTGGCCTTCGAGGTAACCGTTTGAGTGGTGAGATACCACCAGAACTTGGCAACATGACGAACATACGTTGGTTGGATCTATCGGAGAACCAGTTGAGTGGTGAGATACCGATGGAGTTGGCCAATCTCTCCAACCTTGAGAATCTATCCCTCTACAGAAACAAGCTAGAGGGTGAGATACCCGTAGAACTGGCCCATTTGTCCAACTTACGGAATCTAACGATATGGGGGAACCCGTTGACAGGGTGCGTTCCTGTTCCCTTCCAAGGGTTTCGAGGGATCGCCGACCTTCCAGACTGCTAGTCGACTCACGTCGGCCATCGTGCCATCCGGCGCGCCGATGTGCGATGCTTGAACTACGACCACACGCAAGGAGAACCACCCCCATGAAAGCAGTTCAGATTACGCAGTATGGCGGGCCGGAGGTGCTGGAATTCATGGATGTTGATGATCCGGTTGCGGGGCCGGGCGAGGCGGTCGTTCAACTCGCGGCCTCAGGGATCAATTACATGGACGTGTACGGGCGCACGGGGCTTTATGGCCAAGGACCGCTACCGACGATCCTCGGAGGCGAGGGGGCGGGCACGGTCGTGCAGGTAGGCGAAGGGGTCACGGCCCCGGCCGTCGGGGATGTGGTGGCTTACACGGGCGCGTCGCGATCGTATGCGGAGCGTGTCGTCGTACCGGCGGATCGACTTATCGTGCTGCCGCAGGGAATCACTGCGGAGCAGGGCGCGGCTGCGATGCTGCAAGGGATGACGGCGCACTATCTGTCCCATTCCACGTATCCGCTTGGCCCGGATGATACGGCCTTGGTCCACGCCGGCGCGGGTGGGGTCGGGCTCCTGTTGATCCAGATGGCCAAGATGCGCGGCGCGACGGTCATAACAACGGTTTCTACAGAGGAGAAGGCAGAGCTTGCGCGCGAGGCAGGGGCGGATCACGTTGTCCTCTACACGCAGGAGGATTTTCAACAGGCCGTCATGCGCATCACGGACGGCGTCGGCTGCCAGGTGGCGTACGATTCCGTCGGCGCGACGACTTACGAGGGATCAATGGCCAGTCTTGCCATACGCGGCAGCCTCGTCATGTATGGCCAGTCCAGCGGCGTCGTGCCGCCGATCGCGCCGCTGGCATTGAATGCCAAGTCGCTGTACCTGACGAGGCCTTCGCTAGGCAACTACACGCTCACAAGAGATGAACTGGAGTGGCGGGCCGGGGACGTGTTGGGGTGGATCGCGGATGGCAAGCTCTCGCTGCGAATCACGGAGCGATTCCCATTGCAGGACGCGGCGGAGGCGCATCGCCGTCTCGAATCCCGCCAAACAACCGGCAAGCTGCTGCTGATTCCGTAACTCTTTCTCCCCGCGTATCCTCTAACGCATGAACGCAGAGGAACTCATTATCTCGGCGGCGCGCATCGCGGGGGCATTGCTTGTCCTGCGGTGGGCGTTTGTGGGATCCATCGCCGCCATCCTGATCGACTTCTCGGACCTGTTCATGATGAACCTGCTCGATCTGGGCGGTGTTCGCAACTACCAGGCGCTGGATAAATGGCTCGACCTGGTCTACATGGTGACGTTCCTGTGGGTGGCGCTGCGATGGGAAGGGCCGCCGCGCGCCATCGCGATTGGGCTTTTTGTGTTCCGTATAGTTGGTGTTCTGGCATTTGAGGTTATTGGCGATCGGTGGGTGCTGCTGTACTTTCCGAATGTCTTTGAGTTCTGGTTCGTGTTCGTTGCGGGAGTCCTGCTGTTCGCGCCGAATTATGAACTCACGTGGCGTCGTTCGCTCCTGTGGCTGGTTCCCCTCACGGCCCTCAAGGAGTTCCAGGAATACGCGCTGCACGGCGCACGGTGGCTGGACAATTACGTGGCCGTTGACGTGGTAGTAGACGCGTGGAAGTGGGTAACGGGTGGCGAGTAGGCGCGCTCTTGTGACTCCCGCGCGCCGCGCCTACACTGACTACTACGGGTGTAAGGGAGTCTAAACGGTTCATGTCCACTTCTGTCATTCACGTCAAAGGGGCGCGTGAGCACAGCCTCAAGAACATTGACGTGACCATTCCACGAGACAAGCTCGTGGTCATCACCGGCGTCTCCGGCTCCGGCAAGAGTTCACTCGCGTTCGACACCCTCTACGCCGAGGGGCAAAGGCGTTATGTCGAGTCACTCTCGGCTTACGCCCGGCAGTTCCTTGGACTCATGGAGAAGCCGGATGTCGACTATATCGAGGGGCTGTCTCCCGCAATCTCCATCGATCAAAAGGGCGTGTCCCACAACCCACGGTCTACGGTCGGCACAGTCACCGAGATCTACGACTATCTTCGCCTGCTGTACGCCCGTATCGGCCACCCATCTTGCTACAACTGTGGGCGCCCTATCGAGAGCCAGACTGTGCAGCAGATAGTGGATGCCATCATGGACTCTGAACCTGGCAAGCGAATCATGCTGCTGGCCCCGCTGGTTCGCCGTAAGAAGGGCGAGCACTACGGTCTTCTGGATGAGGCGCGGCGTGGGGGATTCGTCAGAGCGCGTATCAACGGTGAAATCCGTGACTTGTCAGAAGACATACGGCTCAACAAGCAGCAATGGCACACGATTGAGGTGGTCGTTGACAGGCTAGTGATTCCCGAGGAGCGCGGGGAGATTCGGGGCCGCGTGACGGACTCTGTTGAGACATCATTGCGGCTTGGTCAAGGCGTGGTGCAGACCCTGGACGCAGATTCCGGTGACGAGGAGTTATACAGCGAGCAATTCGCCTGCGTCCATTGCGGCATCTCTCTGGGAGAGATAGCGCCGCGCACGTTCTCATTCAACAGCCCTCATGGCGCGTGCCCGGAGTGCACCGGCATCGGCTACAAGCTTGTGATTGATCCCGAACTTGTGATTCCGAACAAGGACCTCGCGCTGTCCGAGGGAGCCGTCCTGCCGTGGGCACGGTCCGGGACGATGGCCGGCTGGTATACGTCCATGCTTGCGTCGGCAACGTCTATGGTTGGCGCAAGTATGGATACGCCGGTTCGAGAGCTATCTCAAGATCAACTTGCTTTCGTACTGTACGGCCCGGATTCGGGAACGACCATGGAGAGGATCCAGGTGCGGCATCGAACCCGCAGCGGCCGCATTGTCCGCTATGGCGCGCGGTTTGAGGGGGTGATTCCTAACCTGACACGCCGTCACCGCGAGACGGAGTCCGATAACCAGCGGCAGGAGATTGAGCGGTTTATGGCGCGCCGACCGTGCGCAGCCTGCGAGGGTAAGCGGCTACGGCCTGAGGCGCTCGCCGTCCGCGTGGACGACAAGACCATCGTGGAAGCGACGGGGCAGAGCATCGACCGTGCTCTGGAGTGGGTACAGCGGCTTGCGGACACCGAGAAGGGCCCGCTGAACAATCGCGAATCGACGATCGCCCGGCAGATTCTGAAAGAGATCTCGGCGCGACTTGAGTTTCTTGTGAACGTTGGCCTGGAGTATTTGACTCTGGACAGGACGGCGGGAACTCTTTCCGGCGGAGAAGGACAGCGCATCCGCCTTGCAACGCAGATCGGCAGCGGGCTCATGGGTGTCGTTTATATCTGCGATGAGCCGTCCATCGGCCTTCATCCCGTCGATAACGCCCGACTGATTGAGACGCTCAAAGGGCTACGCGACCTGGGGAATACCGTCATCGTCGTTGAGCACGACGAGGCCGTCATGCGCGCGTCCGATCATGTCATCGACATGGGCCCGGGCGCGGGAGAACATGGAGGCGAGGTTGTCGCGAGCGGGACACTGGATGACGTGACTGCGGCGGAGGACTCGATTACCGGCGCGTATCTCAGTGGCCGTCGCGAGATTCCCATGAGAGAGACGCGGCGCCAACCGCAGGATGGGCGTGAGCTGCTGATTCGCGGCGCACGCGAGAATAACCTGCGCAATCTTGATATCCGTATCCCCCTGGGGTTGCTTACGTGTGTGACGGGCGTTTCCGGCTCCGGCAAGTCGACGCTCGTCTATGAGGTCCTGTTCAAGCGGCTTGCTCAGACGCTGTACAACGCGAAAGACATTCCCGGCGCGTCCGACGGCGTGGATGGCCTTGATCTCATCGACAAGGTCGTGAATATCGATCAGTCGCCCATCGGACGTACCCCGCGCTCCAACCCCGCCACGTACACAGGGGCGTTCACGCCGATCCGTGAGTTGTTTGCGAGCCTGCCGGAATCCCGGGTACGCGGCTACGCGCCCGGGCGTTTCTCCTTCAACGTCAAAGGCGGACGCTGCGAGGAGTGCAAGGGCGAGGGCTATCAGCTGATTGAAATGCAGTTCCTGCCGGACGTGACCGTTCCGTGCGATACGTGCAAGGGCGCGCGCTACAACCGCGAGGCGCTGGAGATCACCTACAAGGGCTACAGCATCGGTGATGTTCTTAACATGACGCTGGATCAGGCTGTCGAGGTCTTTGAGTCCATTCCCCGCATCGCCAACAAGTTCAAGACGATGCAGGACGTCGGGCTGGGGTATATGCGACTTGGCCAGCCCGCGACGACGTTGTCCGGTGGCGAGGCACAGCGCGTGAAGCTGTCTGCTGAACTCTCCAAGCGGGCAACCGGCAAGACACTCTATATCCTCGATGAGCCGACAACGGGGCTGGCTTTCTCCGATGCGGAGATGCTGCTTGCGGTTCTGCATCGACTGGTGGACGGCGGCAACTCCGTGCTCCTGATTGAGCACCACCTGGATATGATCAAGAACGCTGACTGGATCATCGATCTCGGTCCCGGTCCGGGAGAACGTGGTGGTGAACTTGTCGCAGAGGGCACGCCGGAGGAGATTGCGCTGGCCAGTGACAGTTACACCGGCGGCTTTCTGCGGGAGGCGCTTGGCATCACCGAGACGGCGCGCAATGGCAACGGACGCAGGCCTGCTCGCGCGCCACGTCGCAACGGCAAGTCCAAGGAGTCGGACAAGCCCGCCAAGAAGAGTGTATCTCGTTCCTCACGTCGGCAACGAGCGGGCGCGGCGGCGGACACCACGTGACCACTTATGCCTGAAGCCGCTGGGCCTGAGGTCGCAACCGGAGCATCCCTTCTCGACGAACTTATCCTTACCTACATGCCCGAGAGCCTGCCGTGGTGGGTCGCGTGGCCGTCCGCGGCCTTGGGACTCGCGCTTTGCCTGCTCGGCTACTATGCCTATCGGCTGGTTGTTGCGCTCGCGGCGGGCGTGTCCGGCGGCGCGGTTGTCGTGATTGCGGGACCGGACCTGCTTGCGTTGGAGGGAACGGCGCTGCTGACGACGGCAGGCGGCGCGGGAATCATCCTGCTTGTGCTTGGATCAGTCTTCTACCGCGCGTCCGTTTTCGTGATTGGGGCGGGAATCGGCTTTGGAATCGGCACCGTGTTCTGGTTCCTGGCATCCGGTGACGTAGAGCCGGGCGGCACGGGCCTAATGCTCAGCGGATGGAATCGATTCCAGATATTTGTCGGCTCGCTAGTGCCCGCAATTGTCATCGGCATCATCTTCCTGAGATGGGAGCGCCGGTTGATGACGCTGAGCGCCGTGATTATTGGGGCGGGCCTCATGCTGTTCGGACTGCGATACAGCGGGCTGCCGCTGGGCGTCCGTGAATGGACGCCCTTGCTCGCGGGCGCGGCCATCACCGCCGGTCTGTGGCTCAGTCTGAGGAGCGGCGGTGACGAGGAGCCGGACGATCTGAACCTGTCCGACGACTACTCCTACACGTATGAATGACCACTACAATGCCGCCGCGCATCCTGCTGGGATCGACGAACCCGGCCAAGATTGACCGACTCCGTGACTGCCTTGAGGGCTGGGCGTTTGACTTCATAACCGTCGACAACTTGCCGCCTCACGAGCCTCCGGAAGAAACGGGCAGCACGCACCTGGAGATTGCTGAGGCAAAAGCGGTCGACTGGGCGAGGATTAGCGGGGGTCTGGCGATAGCCTCAGACGGCGGCATCGATATACCTGCGTTGGGCCCGAATTGGGACAGCCTGCTGACGCGGCGTGCGGCGGGGCAGGACGCCACGGACGAGGACCGTGTACAGCATCTGCCGGAACTGATGGAGCATCTGGAATCGAATTCGGATCGAGAAGCCACGTGGAAGGAGGCTCTTGTAATAGCCTTACCTCCCGGCATTGTGCAGACGTGGGAGGTAACGGGCCCGACGGGGGTCATACAACGTGAGCCGTCCGCCAAGCGTATCGAGGGCTTTTGGCTTGCCAGCCTCTGGTACTTTCCCGATATGAGAAAAACCTACACAGAGCTAACTACCAGTGAACTTGCACAGGTCGGAGACCCCTGGCTCAATCTGAAGTCCCAAGTTCAGGCGTGGCTCGCGGACGGGAGGTATGAGGGGCTAGGCACCCTGTCATTCTGAGCGCAGCGAAGAATCTAAAGACTCTTATTCTTGATCACCTTTTCCGTTCCAATGCCGTAGTGGTTTCGCGTATGCGGCGCGGCTGGGGTGCCTCGGATTCTCGTTGTTGGTGAGGCATCCGATTACGTGTGGCTGTCTTCCCTCCTCCTTGATTAGCCCCAGCATTTGTTGAGCGCGCTCTTTCCCGTTGGGGATCGCATCTACAGGGTCTCCCCAAGCACAAACCACCAGCGTGGCTTCTCTTACGGTTACGCGGACATGTTCCTCATTGTTAGAGCCAACAAGTTCTCCGAATTCAAGCGCAGCAAGGTTGGACGGCCTCTTGCCCCTACGCTCAAACAGATTCACAACCCTCAGTTGTCCATAGCTCCATCGCTTAGCGAATCCCATGCATTTCCTGATTGTGTGGTCATTATCAGCATTGGTTCTTTCGATTGCCTTGGCACTAGATGGATTTAGCATCACGAACAGGACTATCCCCTTGTCCGTTACACTTTCATCGAGTTTTATATCACGGCGCAATTCGTAGCGATAACTATCGTCTTCGAGATTCTGAAGCGTATCGGTTATCAACTTGATTCCTCCGATTCCTCCGCGCAGGGCGGCCCGCTACTCCGGCAACCCCGCCATCTCACCACTGACCGCCACCAGCCCGTCGCGTTCCAGCGCGGTCAACAGTTCCTGCAGCCACTCTGAGTGTCGAGTGGCGATGTAGTCATCGGTTACGAGCGGCCCCAGCTCATCCAAGGGTAGCGTGCCGTTTGAGTGGTTGCGGAGGGTTTCTACGATGCGGCCGCGGTAGTAGCGTGTTGTGCCAATCCAGCCCTGCTGCTTTGGCTGAGGATGTTCGGCAACCTTGAGGGTTGGTAACGTGTCGGAAAGCTCTGCGTATTGGAGTTGAGGTCGGTTTGTACCATCCTGATTTGCGCTATCAAAGAGCGGTCTGGCCGCGCAGAGGTCGTTCACGGGGCATTCGCCGCACTTTGGGCGTCGGGCTGAGCAGACCGTCGCACCGAGATCCATAAGCGCCTGATGCCATGCCGATGCGCGCGTGCCATCTGATGGGACTGCTGCCTCCGCGAGCGTCCAACCTGCATCGGCGTCAATATCACTGTGACCTGCTATGAGTCTGCCCAGCACGCGGCGGATATTCGTGTCCATGACGGCGACGGGTCGTTGAAAGGCAAAGCAGGCAATTGCCGCGGCGGTGTAGCGGCCTATGCCGGGGAGTTTCTCGAGGGTGTGGGGATCGCCGGGTATGACGCCGTTGTGTTCATCAACAATCACCCGCGCCGTCCGTTGCAGGTTGATGGCGCGACGGTTGTAGCCCATCCCACTCCATGCGCGGATGACGTCTGAGACGGGGGCATCGGCCAGCGCTTTCAGGGACGGAAAGCGTCGCAGGAACGAGTCGTAAACGGGTAGCACACGCGCCACGCCCGTCTGCTGCAGCATGAACTCAGCCACCATGGCGTGGTAGGGATCATCTACCCTGCGCCACGGGAGGTCGCGGCCATGCTTGCGATACCAGGCGAGCAGGCGTCGGCGCAGTTTGGTCAGTGTTGGGCTAGTCGTAGCCGAGGTCATGCAAGTGGTCTTCAGAGAAACCGAGGTGGTGGGCAAGCTCGTGGAGCACTGTCTTGCGGATCTCTTCGACGGTCTCGGCAGGGGGGAGTCGCAGCGCCTCGAGCGGTTTCTGAAAGATGGTGATCTTGTCCGGCGCGACCATGTTGTAGCCTGTTCCGCGATCCGGCAAGGCTATGCCCTCATACAGTCCAAGCAGGCCGTATCGGTCACGAATGTCGTTGTCCTCCATCTGCTCCGGGGATGGCCAGTCCTGGATGATGATGGCGACGTTATCCAGTCCCGCCTCGATCTCCGGGGGCAGCGAATCCAATGCCTGTCCAACCAGGTCCTCAAACTCGTCGATGTCCATATGTAGACGGTACCACCCAACCCACTGCGCCTCACCCCCAAAAGTGCTATCGTGTACGGGCTGGTATCGACACAAGCGTATGGGTTCTTCCCGCCGTGAGAGGGGAACAGACCGAAGGAGTGGGGCGATGACAGAGGGGCAGACGATACCCAAGCCGGTGCCGACGCCGGACCAGGTCACTGAGCCGTTCTGGGAGGCCACCAAAGAGGGCAGGCTGATGGTTCAGCGCTGCCTGACTTGCGGCGATCGCTTCTTCTACCCGCGTGAGCGTTGCCCCATCTGCCTCTCCGATAACCTGGAGTGGGTCAACGTCAGTGGCAAGGGGCGCATCTATAGTTTTATTGTCGTGCGTCAGCCCGGTCATCCCGGATTCAATGATGACGTTCCCTACATCTACGCCGTCATCACGCTGGATGAGGGTGTCCGCATGAACGGGAACGTCAAGAGTATAGATATCGATGCGTGTGAGATCGATATGCCCGTCGAGGTCTACTTCGAGGAGCGTGGCGACCAGATGCTGCCACAGTGGAAGCCGCTCGGCGCGCCCGATCCGTCCTAATACGCCAAACTTGTTAGCGGCAGGATTTCCGCCGTCGCTTGACCGTCCTCGATGGTGAGGATGCCGACGTGGCCCGGCTCGCGGATGTTGCGTGGAAGAGCGGGGCTGCCCGGATTGACGATCAATACGCCTGACTCCGTGCGCTCCACGTGAGCGACGTGGGTGTCGCCGCATACGATCACATCAACCGGTCTTCCGAAATTGCGCTCCATCAGCGTCTCTGTCGTGATCCACGGCGTCTCTTCTGGTAGCGGAAATCCGTGAATGAGGCCAACGCTGACGCCCTCCACTTCTATGACCTGGGCATGTTTGACGCGAGGATCATCGTCCGGGAAGGGCGGTCGAAAGCCATCGCCGTCGCCATTGCCGCGCGCGCCGATGACGGGCGCAATGACCTCCAACCAGTCCAGAACGTCGATGATGTGCATATCGCCGCCGTGCATGACCATATCGACGCCGGCGAGCAGGTCAAAGACCTCGCCAGGCATTCGCTCCCCGGCCTCCGGCACGTGGGTATCTGAAATCAGGCCTATGCGCATGGGGTTCTCTTACTCTCACCCTTCGACAGGCTCAGGGTGAATGAGGGACAGCGCTGCGCGCCGTACTGGATTCCCGCTTTCGCGGGAATGACGGAGGGGTCACGGCAGGATGATGCCGCCGGGGGAGACGCCGGGTGTCTGCGAATCTAAAGGCGGCAGGACGCGGGCGACCCATTGTGAGAGATCACGCAGTTCTGTCGGTGTGATCTCATGGCCCGCGCCGGCGTATTCGTTATATATCAGGTCGTTGTAGCCCCATACCTCCAGTTGCGCGTGGGCAATCCGGCCCCGGTCAATTGGCACGACGGGGTCCTGGTCGCCGTGACCGACAAAGATGGGCTGCGTCCGCTCGTCAGGAAGCTGAGTGGCAAGCTCTTCCATATCGCTGATGGACGCGCTGAGCGCGCCGATACCGGCGAATACATCAGGCCGGGGCAGGCCGTAGCGATAGGCCAGCCCACCGCCCTGTGAGAAGCCGATAATCAGGATTTTGCTGGGCTCCAACTTGTACGGTTCACGCATCTCCTCCATAAAGGCGTCAAAGGCCGCTTCCGTGCTCTTGGCCTCCTCCGGGTCATTGAAACCGCCAGGGGTCGTCCAGCCGTAGCCGATCTGCCCGCCGCCGATGTCCAAAGGAACGGTGCCATTGGGGCAGAGATATAGATAGCCTGTCTGATGGATTGCCGGAGCGAGGCCCGCAAGGTCGTACATGCTTGCGCCGAACCCATGCACCAGGATGATGACAGGATAGGAGTGGGACTCGTCATAGTCCGTGGGGGTGATGCTGACGTAGTCGAGAGCGCTGCCCTTGTTTGCCGTTCCCTCCAATGGGCCGCCCCCTTTCCTCAGCCGCTGCGCCGTGCCGCGCGGCGTGTGCGAGAAGCCAACTCGCGAGCCAGCAGCAGGGCGCCGCGCAGGCCGTTATCGTCCCCAAGCTCTGTCACTTCGAATCTGACAGTACGATTCTGGAGCTTGAACGCGCGCTCCCTCGCGACACTGATGCCGTGCTGCACATATTCGTCCTGGCCGCGCGCAAGTCCGCCGCCCAGCACGATCAGCTCCGGGTTGAAGATGTTTACGATGTTGGCGAGGCCGACGCCCAGCGCGTAGCCTGCCTCATCAACCACCGCTCTCGCGAGGGCATCATCCTGCTCCGCAGCGTCAAAGACATCGCGCGCCGTGATGCTCTCGCTGCCGCCTGCTGCCGCCTTCTCGGCAAGAACCGAATCATTGCCGGCCTCAATGCGCATCCGGGCCATGCGCGCGACGGCCGTTCCGGAGGCCATCGCTTCGAAGCAGCCGGACGACAGCCCACACGGGCATTGGATGCCGGTGTTCATGCTGATTGTCATGTGTCCGAACTCGCCTGCTGCCCCGGCGATGCCGCGCAGCAGCTTGCCACCGGAGACGATGCCGCCGCCGATGCCTGTGCTGATGGTCAGGTAGATCATCTCTTTCGTGCCGCGCCCCGCGCCCATCTGATGGACGGCGTGGGCGGCTGCGGTGGCGTCATTCTCGATTTCAATGGGGATGTCCAGATGCTCCTTGAGCGCGTCCGCCATCGCGAACTCACGCACCATCGGCAAGTTAGGCGACTCCACGATGACGCCGGTTGCCGTGTCCACCGTGCCCGCGCAGGCCACGACTCCGGCGACTATTTCGCCGTTCGTCC
This sequence comes from Dehalococcoidia bacterium, assembly GCA_009841045.1. Taxonomy (GTDB): domain Bacteria; phylum Chloroflexota; class Dehalococcoidia; order UBA6926; family UBA6926; genus VXMO01. The sequence continues at coordinate 9,853 of VXMO01000041.1, read as the reverse complement.
TGGCGATAAGGTCATGAGCAGCCTCAACAATGCCATCGATGAGCAGTTTGGGGTCGGAGCGGGCGGGGGATGAGAAGACGGTGCGCCGCATCGAGCCGCGAGGGCGGCGAGCAATGGCGACCCGTGTTTGTGTGCCCCCAACGTCGACGCCGAGCAGGTACGGGTTGGCCATGACTGCGCGTGTTCTCCACAAAAATGAATCTGGCGACCCGGACGGGATTTGAACCCGTGATCTCTGCCGTGACAGGGCAGTATGTTAAGCCAGACTACACCACCGGGCCGCGCTTGCTCATGCTACGAACGCGCCAATTGTGTGTCAAGAAGAGCCGTCGCTGCCGCGCGCGTCCTTGCCGCCGAGCGCTCCCGCCCGATTGCTTCAAGCGTGACGAATAGAGGTGGCGCCGCCGTCCGCCCTGTCGTGGCAACGCGTACCGCGCCGAACAACTTGCGGCCGGACGTGCCAAGCTCCTCCACGAGCGCCCTTAAACGCGTCTCAATCGACTCATGATTCCACGGTTCAATCTTCTCAATAGCGTTGGCGGCGGAGTTCAACCACTCATGGACAACGGCTGCGTCATCCGGCAGCGGGACCCTCCACAGGTCTTCATCCGCATCCGCCATCCGCTTCATCGCCTTGTCGCCCATGCCGGCCCAGATGAGCGTGGGCGGGAACGAGACATCATCCGTGAAGAAGAAGTCACATAGCTCCGGCATTTCACTCAGCACACGCGCGCGGTCCTGCGTGAGCATGGCTGCTTGCCGAGCCAACCCATCATCGAGGGGGCGGAGAATCCCAGGAGGCAGACCGTTGTCCAGATATGGGCGTGCCAGCTCCACGAACGTCTCCGGCACCATCTCGCGGATGTACACGCCATTCAGCCATTCCAGCTTCTCGCGGTCGAACATCGCCGGCGAGGCCGAGACACGATCCAGCGAGAAACCCGCAATCAACTCGTCTCGTGTCATCTGCGTCGTCTTGTCGTCCAGCGACCATCCCAACAGCGCCAGGAAATTCAGCATTGCCTCGGGCAAAAAACCCTCGTCGCGGTAGTCGAGAAGGGAGACGGAGCCATGCCGCTTGGACAGCTTTGTGCGGTCTGCGCCGAGGATCAGCGGGAGGTGGGCGAATACGGGCGGCGTGTAGCCGAACGCTTCATAAATCATGGCGTGGCGTGGCGCGGACGACATCCACTCATCGCCGCGGATGACGTGGGTAATCTCCATGGCAACGTCGTCAACGACGTTGGCGAGATGATAGGTGGGGAAACCATCCGACTTGAGGATGACGAAATCGTCGATTAGGCGGTTTTCCCATGAAACGTCGCCGCGTATGACATCCGTGAACGTTGTGCGTCCGCTGAGCGGCGTCTTGAAACGGACGACGCGGTGCTCGCCGTTCTCCGCCTCTTCTTGCGCCCGCTCCTCCGCGCTCAGGTTGCGGCACCGGCGGTCGTAGCCCGTGGGCACGTTGCGCTTCTGCTGCGCGGCGCGGATGGCATCCAGCCTCTCGGGGGTGCAGTAGCAGTAGTAGGCGGCGTCGAGTTCGACGAGCTTCTCCGCTGCCAGGCCGTAACCCTCAAGCCGCTGCGACTGCACGTACGGCCCGTAGGGCCCGCCGATGTCCGGCCCCTCATCCCATTCAATGCCGAGCCATCGGAGGGAGTCGAGGATCCGCTCCTCGCTGCCCGGGATGCGCCGCTCCTGGTCGGTGTCCTCAATCCGCACCGCGAAGACGCCGCCAGTGCTGCGTGCAAAGAGCCAGGCGAACAGCGCGCTCCGGATGTTGCCCACGTGCGGATCACCCGTCGGGCTTGGCGCGTAGCGTGTGCGGGTTACTGACATGGCAGTTTCATTCTAACCCAGCGAATCGACCAGTCGCGCATCCGATGCTTCCGCTGTTAGCTCTGCCAGACATTCCGAAAGGTCAGACGCAAGGGGTGATCGAACCTCCAGTGTTTCGCCGGTGACGGGATGTGTGAACGTCAGTGAAAGGGCGTGCAGGAAGAGGCGGGGCACAGGGTCGCGACTGCCGCGCCCGTAGATAGCGTCGCCGGCGACCGGATGGCGCAAGGACGCGAAATGCACACGAATCTGGTGCGGCCGCCCTGTCTGTGGCCTCGCCTCCGTGAGCGTGTAGCCCCCCTTCAGGTGGGCCAGTGCACGGTAGCGGGTTGTGGCAGGGCGGCCCGATGCCACGACGGCCATTCGTTGCCGATGGCGCGGATCGCGGCCCAACGATGCCTCAATGACGCCGGTGGGTGGCTCCACCAAGCCTCGCAGCAAGGCGATGTACACCTTCTCAACACTGCGGGACTGGAACTGCCGCGAGAGCGCCATGTGCGCCGCGTCGTTCCTGGCGATGAGCATCACGCCGGAGGTGTCCTTATCCAGACGATGAACGATCCCCGGCCTATCATCGCCGCCAATTGTGGACAGCGGTCCCTCACGCCCCAACAGCGCGTTCACAATCGTTCCGGTGGAGTGGCCTGGTCCGGGGTGGACGGCGATGCCGGGGGGCTTGTCAATGGCGAGAATGTCATCATCCTCATGGAGGACCAGGAGGGGCGAATGCTCTGCGGATAACCCTGTGGGCGCTCCGGTTGCTATCTCGCCGGTAATTGTGATTTCGTCGCCGGGCTCAATGGCGTGCCCACGCTTGCGCGGTGTCTCTCCGTTGACGCTGATCCGACCATCCTGGATCAACCGTCCAATCGCCGACCGTGAGATGTCGGCAGTGAGCGCGGCGGCCAGGTATCGATCAAGCCGCCTCTCCGATGTCTCAGGCGGGACGGTCAGACGAGTTGCCATCCTCAGCCCTCTGTGCTTCTGCTAAAGTCTCGTCGCTCGTCGATATGCCGGACGATTCCTCACCCGGCTCATTCTCCGCAAGTTCCTCTCCGTCGGTACTGGGGAGAGTTGTGGCGGGGGCAATACCCTCCGTTCTCGCCTGCTGTTCAAGCCTCTTCTCCGATGCTCGATTACGCAGGACGTAGAATGCCAGCGCGAACAGCCCGATTGTCAGCGCGGAATCCGCCACATTGAACGTTGGGAAATAGTAGTCGCTCCACACCTGCACGCTGATGAAATCGACGACCGCGCCGCGCGCCAGCCGGTCTGTCAGATTGCCCAGCGCTCCGCCCAACAGGAGGGCGAGAGAGTAACGCAGCAGGGCGCTCTCCCGCCCGTTTGACCGGTAATAGAACAGGACGCCCAGCACTCCGATGATGCTGACCAGGATCAGGAACTCCGTTTGACCGCGCAGGAGCCCGAACGCGCTTCCAGTGTTTGTCACGTGCGTCAGCCGGAGCAGGCCATTCTCCGGGATCGACTCATACAGGCGCAAGTTGTTGACGATCAGCAGCTTGGTCGCCTGGTCGGCGATGTAGATGACCACCGTGACCACGGCGAATGGGACGAAATGAGAGCCGAATCCCTTCGGCGTGGTTGGACGCGGGCCGCCGTCCTCTACCACCAGATCTTGCGTCCCATCTCCGCCTCGAGTTCATCGAGCGGGCGTGTCCACAGGCCGGTGGACAGGTATTTCCAGCCGCCGTCCGCGAACAGGCAGACGATGTTTCCGTTGTCCATGCGCTCCGCCAGCCGCTGCGCGCATGCCAGCACGGCGCCGGATGAGATGCCCGCGAAGATGCTCTCCATCTCCAGCAGTTCCCGTGTCTTTTCGAACGATTCACGCGAGGTGATGATGAACTGACCGTCGAGAACCGTCGTGTCGAGGATGGGTGGAATAAAGCCGTCCTCCAGCGACCGCAGCCCCTGGATGCGCTCCTCCGGGTGCGGTACGACGGCGATGATCCGCGCGTCCGGGTTGTGCTCTTTCAGTCGCCGCCCAACGCCCGTCAACGTCCCGCCCGTGCCGAGCCCCGCCACGAACGTATCCACCTCAGGCAGTTGTTTGATAATCTCCTCGCCTGTGCCGTCGTAGTGCGCTCGCGGATTCGCCTCGTTGCCGTACTGGTACAGCATCACGTACTTGTCCGGCTCTTTTCCGGCCATCTCCTGGGCGACCTCGATTGCGCCGTTCGTGCCGTGACGGCCCTCGCTGAAGACGACGTTCGCGCCGAACGACTCGATCAGCGCCTGCCGCTCATCGGTCACGTTGTCCGGCAGTACAACGGTGACGCGATAGCCTTTGTAGCGCGCGACCATCGCGAGCGAGACGCCGGTGTTGCCGCTAGAGGGTTCAAGGATGATTCGGCCGTCGCCAAGCGTGCCGTCCGCTTCCGCGTTCTCCACCATGAGCAGAGCGATGCGATCCTTGACGCTGCCCGTCGGGTTTTGGCCCTCCAGCTTGGCAAAAAGGCGGACGCCCGGCTTGGGTTGAAGCCGCTTCAGTTCAACGAGAGGCGTATTGCCGATTGTGTCCAGTATGCTGCCGGTCATGTGTTGTCCGTCATTTCCACGAAGGAGGGAATCCATCGGGCACGGATGCGCCCGTTCGACTAGTGTATCGCGTCAGCAGTGCGTGTATGTAGGGGTAAGGCTGAGGACGGAGGAGCGGACGTTAGATCGCGATGTCTTTCAGGTATTCCTTGAGATTCCTGGTCATGCTGCGCAGGGAGACTGCTGTAATTGATGCGGAGATGCCACCGCCGGCGAGGGGGACCAGCTTGCTGAGTCCTTTCGCGAACGAGGTCTTTGTGAGGCGCACGCCGATAGTGCGGAAAAGCGCGTACCTGAGAGGAATATAGAGTGGCGTCGCGGTCAAGCGAATCTTGGCGATGCGGTAGGCGGCGTTTGACTTTGATGCATACGCGATCTCTCTCAGGCTATATGTCGCCTGGCGCACCCCGAAGACCGCGCCGATCAGCAGCCATATCCTGACCTCCGTTTCCTCGTTCAACTGCAGGTCGCCGTCGTCGAACAGGTCATCCCACCCATACAGGTACATCAGCTTCTGCGCGCACACCACTGCGTGCCAATTGAGTTGAGCGAGGTCCACCGGAAGCGTCGCCGCCATCAGCCAGCCTCCCGGCAGGCCGGCCGCGAAAGAAACACTGGAAGCCTTGACGATGTGCGACATGATGACCGCATCAGCCATCCTGTCGAGGGTTTCCATGGGCACGCCGGCCGCGAGCGGCGTTGTGGCGATTGCCTTGCCGACCTCGATGCTGTTTTGGTAATAATGGCGATCGAGCTGTTTCCCGAGGAATGTTCTGCGGTCCACTTTCAGTCCCGGGATGGTCGCCATCGCGTGCAGGAGCCGCCGCAGAATGGGGTGCGAGTCCCTGACCCCGCCTTTGCCATTCCACTCACTATCGTCGGCGCCATCATCCTCACGCGCCCGCGTCGATGTATCAGTCACGATTCTCTCCCCACGCTTGTTACATCTAGTTTAAGGGGTCAGTCACGCCTCCCTGTGGCAGCGCGGACTGTAGATTCCTCGCCTGCGCTGAGAATGACAAGTGGGAAATCCCCGTTCGGGAGCCCCCTTCGACTACGCTCAGGGCGAACGGGGAGGCGGCGCTGAGAGCCGCACTGGATTCCCGCTTTCGCGGGAATGACGATTCCCTATTCGAATGCGGGCATGCCGCAGAAGGCTTCGTAGTCGATGAGCTCCGTTACCGTCGGGTTCTCGCCGCAGGCGGGGCAGTTGGGATCCTTGCGAATCTTCACCGTCCGCATGTCCATGTCCAGCGCATCGACCATGAGCAGTCGATTCACCAGCGGCTTGCCAACGCCCAGGATGAGCTTGATGGCCTCCGTCGCCATGAGGGAGCCGATGATGCCGGGCAGCACGCCAAGCACGCCCGCCTCCGCGCAGGAGGGAACCATGCCGGGCGGCGGCGGCGCGGGGTACAGGCAGCGGTAGCAGCCCTGCTCAGGCAGGAACGTCGTCACCTGCCCGTCAAACATGAAGATGGAGCCGTGTACAACGGGCTTGCCCATCAGAACGCCGAGGTCATTGATCAGATAGCGCGTTGGGAAGTTGTCAGTCCCGTCGATGAGGATGTCAAATTCCTCTGCTATCTCCATGGCGTTCTCGGAGTTGATGTGCTTGGCGATCTTGACGATCTCCGCGTCCGGGTTGATCTCACGGATGGTGTCCTCGGCGGAGTCGACCTTGGGGCGGCCGATGTCATCGTGCCCGTGCAGGAGCTGGCGGTGGAGGTTGGTGATATCGACGTCATCGAAATCGACAATGCCGATCTTGCCGACACCGGCGGCGGCGAGGTACATGGCGAGCGGGGAGCCGAGCCCACCGGCCCCGATGAGCAACACGCTCGCGTCCATGAGCTTGCGCTGTCCGACGCTGCCGACCTGCGGCATGATGATGTGCCGACTGAATCGCTGCACCTGCTGGGGCGTCATCACGCGCGGCGGGTCAATCGGAGCGGTTGCCGCGGCCCCGTTCGCAGTGGTTGTCCTCTCTGTTGTCGTCGCCATTACTGATGTCTCCAGTTATCCCTTTGAGATGTTCCGTTCAGACAGTATAGGGGATTGGGGGTGGGTGGGGGCTTACTCGGCCTCTTCGTCGTCTTCCAGTTGGGACGAGTCAAGCAGGAAATCCCATTCAGATGCCAGATGGTTCTGAATCACCTTTCCTCGCTTGTTGATGAACTCGAGATAATCCTCTTGAGTCTTGTCTTGCTTTTGCATTAGTTCTAGGCACTCAGTATCGACAAACGAAGCGTCAAAAAGAGTGGTTAGTTCGTTTGGCCAATTGTCCTTAACGTCTTTGACTTGATCCGAAGGGTTCATCTTTGCCCATCTCCGGTTCGTTTCACCTGTGATAGGCATCACATTGAGCGCCAAGTCAGAATCAGGTGACCTCCCACCATTTCCCAGAAAGTCAGCCACGAAAGCCTTTGGGAAGATGTGGTGACCATGTGCTGAGACAATGGCCGCACCAGTTCCTCCAACAGGTTCTTTGTTCAGCGGATCCTTGGGTTGCTTTCTACTTATTAGCATCGAGATGAGCTTACCGATCGCGCTAGAGGGCTTGATTGTGTCCAAGGAGCCTACGCGGACATTCTTCAACCAAGAAGGCTCATTCGCTCCATTCGAATCAATCCAGTCCGCCAGCTCACGTTCATCTCTGGCCTGCGTTGTCGGTTGCGCCTCTATATAGCGTTGACCGATAACTGTACCTACAAACCATCGCTCAAGGCGGTCATGCCATCTTGCCTTCTCATGACTAGGACCACTGTAGGCGGATTCAACTTTAGCGAGCGCAATACCGAGCGGGGGAAGAATTGCAGGATACGGAATCAGCTGGCCTGTGTGGTCTAGCCCGGCCCCAAGACGATTCGTCAGAAATTCTCCGACCCTGTCTAGCGCGTCAATCGCATCATTCTTCCGTTTTCTGTAATTGATATGCGTTATCGTCTTTGGCAACAGAGACCTCTTAGGATTCTCACGTTCCAGCAACGCCACCGTTTGCAGGAGCAATTCGCCATTTGCGTCTAGTTGCCGGTAGTAGGCCGATAACTCCTTGAATTCTTCTATGTCTTGTCTCAAGTGAATGCCATGTGAATAGAGAACCGCAACAACAATTTCAACAGGGGTCAGTCGCTGGCCAGAAGTGTTGAGGGTCGCGAACACGCGAGTTATCGCCTCAATTGGCATTCCCTCGTCGAGTTCCGTCAGCGGAACTGTAGGTTGAATCCCGATTTTGAAATACGTGTCAACGAATCTCTCCAGAAATTTGCGACGATTCGGGTGTTGTTTTAGATACCTCTCTTTTGCGTCTCCAAACAGATCGTTGTCAGCAAGTGCGGCAGTCCATAGCAGGTGCGAGTCGACAAGGTCGATTGGGTTGTTGTTGCGGCGTCGGGCAACGAGGTATTTGTCGTCTTCGTCAAGATCCTCTGCCAGTGCGCGCAACTTTTCCCGGGATTGATCGGCGGTTGTGACATCTGGATCGGCAATATCAGGAGCTACCTCGACTGCCCTATCCCACAAGTAACCTAGATTCAAGAAGTAGTGTGACGATCCAACCCCCTTGTAAAGCGCGAGCCCAGCAGTAATACGCTGTTGCCCATCCAGAACATAGGATTCTATTGACTCTTTTTCTTCAGCAACACCCTCAAAGAGACGAGGAGACAAATTGAGACGATTCGAGGCCTCAAGAGTCAGGAATGCCCCGATCGGGTAGTCCTTTCGGATTGAATCATATAGGCGCATGACCTTCGCCCGAGTCCATTTCCAATCTCGTTGAAACTCAGGAAGCCTGAACTTGCCCGATGCAGCGTGGTCAACTAACTTCTTGAAGCCAATGGTCTCCGTCTTCAATCTCTCACTCCAGCCCTACCCGTTGTATCCTTGCCGCTCATTGTGACACGATGCAGCGCACGACGTTAGTTGTTCGTCCTCAGCATCAGCTTATCCGAGCGCTGATTGATGAACGGGCGACAATTATACGTCTTGTGGCTAGCCTGACATCGTCGGCTGCGTCCTTGAGAACGCTAATATCGCCGAGCGCATAGTCATAGTCGCTGGCATCCGAATCCATGTCGGCCACGCTCTCTTGTAAGAGGTTTTGCTGGCTCACGAGCGCCTCTTCAAGCAGTTGGAGCGCCGTCTCAACAGTGGCGGCTACGCCGTCCAAATAAAACAGTTCGTGCAACCCGCCATGTTCAATCTCGTAACTCATTCCGTCGGAATCCGTTCCCAGTTGTAACTACCGTGGTCACCATTCCACCTATGCCTGTCACACACATGGGTTATGAGCTCGAATTTGAAGTCCTGGCACTTATACTGCTCATCAACCTTATATCCGTACCACTTGGAGGGTTGATGACACTCTCGACAATGCTGAATTGCTCGCGCCGCTAGCTCCGCAATTTGCCACATCTTTTCCAGCAAGTAGTCATCGGCCATCACCTCGATACAGATGGTGATATCCCCCACCGACTGAGCCAAGTCCTTGGGTCTCCGAAGTTCGGGGAGAGGCCCACCCAAAGAGTCCATGTAATCTTGAGACATCATTCACCTCCGAAAGATTCGACTGGATCACAGTCCGGGAACCGGAACACAGAAGACTGGCCGATGTCAAGGTGGGCTTGGCAGTGTGCAAGCAAACGGTGGCGCGCCCGGCAGGATTCGAACCCGCGACCCTCGGTTCCGAAGACCAACTACCCTCTACTCCACTGAGCTACGGGCGCGCCTATCTCAGTTCACGCAGGAAATCTTCCAGGGGGATTTCCAACGTCTCAAGAATATTGCGCAAAGTCCCGCGAGGGACCTCACGTTTCCCCATCGGAAGCGGATTGGACACCTTTCGACCATCCGGAAGTTCTCGATACAGGAAACGGTGGCTGGTGCTACGAGCACTACCTTCCTGGACTCCCAAGCGCTTGAGAGCATTCAGAATCTGACTGCTAGACCTCAGCGGCACCTGGCCGTACCGCATCCCCGACATAGGTGTTAGGCGGGTAGCGGTGTTCGGAAGAACTGGTAGATGCGGCCATTGGCCCCGTTTGTTTCACCCACGGGGATCCTGGGGCGATATTCATAGGGTGGAGCCTCATATTCGACCCGAACATTCCGCTCGCGCAGCTCCTCGTTAAGGGTGCCAATCTCCACAAGCCCTTTCAAATGAAGTTCCACCGCCTCGGCGAGCATCGCGAAAGCCTCTTCAACAGTGTCGCCGCAACTTGCCACCCCAAGTTCCGGGCAAATTGAAACGTATTGATTGTCCTCGCGCTCAACCATTCCCGTCAGGAGAAGGTATGCGCCCGTATCAGCCTTTTCTCTTTGTGCCGCGTTTGCCATCCTAACGCTCCTCCATGTTCGGGCACTCGATTGCTGTCATTGTATACGCGAACAGGATGTATCTGGCGCGCCCGGCAGGATTCGAACCCGCGACCCTCGGTTCCGAAGACCGATGCTC
>VXMO01000058.1 GCA_009841045.1 Dehalococcoidia bacterium | reverse complement strand
GCCCCCGATACCCCAACAAATACGTATCAAAAAACCCCAACAGCTTGACTACGCCTTCGTCATTCCCGCCACTACTCCCCTCATTCCGGCGAAAGCCGGAACCCATCGGGACTCCCTCTTCGTCATTCCCGCGAAAGCGGGAATCCAGTGCGGCGCGCAGCGCCGCCATCGGCTCCCCCTCAACATCAACCTCCACCAGCTCACCGGAGATCGCCTCCCACCCCGCCCGCGCGTCCCGCAGCGGCAGCCCCGACCACACCGCGAAGTCTCGATCCGTCGTCGGCCCGAATGCCCGGACATACCGCCCCGCCAGCCGCGCCAGCGCCTCCTCCCGGCCCAGCTCCGGACGCTCGACCCCCGCCAGCCACTCGTCCGCGAGGACAAAGGTCTCCGTCTTGCCGTCCAGCAGGGGACCGTGCGTTATGTAACCCAAAAAACCACCCGATCGCACGATGTGATGAATCGCCTGGTTTTCGACCCTTATCCCCTCTAAAGCGAGCATTTCAGCCAGTTTTTGGCGCGTTAAAGGCCCCTCCTGTGTGAAAAACGTAGCGAAGCTTTCAAACGCCTTATACAGCGTCGATTCGTCCAATCCGAGCTCTTTGCGCCTCCCCCGCCCCGCACTAAACGAACTCGGCCCCAATAGCCCCGTCAGCCACTTATGATCCTCTGCCGGGACGATGTGAAGCGTTCCACGCATCGCCCAGGTCCGCACAATGTGACGAGTTTCAGATAGGGATTTCCAAACATCCCCCACCTTCGTGTCGAGGCTCCTCGCCCGTACCTGCAGCGGCGCAGTATTCATATCCTGCGCCTGCAAACCGGCGCTCAGCCGCACGATCTCCGCCACCGCATCCGCGCCATTTTGCTGATTTATAACTGCATTTTGTGCCGACGCCGCGCTGTTTTGTGAATTTATCCCAACATCCAGCCCCTGAGAACGCAAACGCCACAACCGCGCCTCATCCTCGGAGAGCCTGATGTTGGTCACAAAACCTGCCGCGCGACGCTACCCGCCGCCGCAACCCATACCTAAACGCAAACGAGAAATAACGATATCTAGTGTCTACGACCCCGCCGTCGGCTCCGCCAAGGTCCCTGCGACCCCGCCGCGAGCTCCGCCTGCGTGACGTAGTACTCCCGCAATCGCCGGATCGCCCGCGCCGCATCTTGAAACGACGGAAAAACCGCAACCCCACGATCCGCAATTTTAATTCGGAACTCCGCCAACGCCGCCTCATCCTGGTTCCATGTCGCAATCACGCCGAAAGGTTTGTCGGTCGACTCCTGGAACTCCTTGAACATGTCGATGAGATCGTCCATGGTCTTTCCCTGCCGCTCGAGCCGCCGCGAGATGAACCCGATGCTCGCTTCAATGACGATGATGTCCGTATTCGTATCAGCCGCAAGCGTATCCAGCATCTCCCGCCCTCGTTCGATACTCGTAAGCGAGCCGGACACGTCCAGCGGATTCTTGTAACTGCCGCCAACGACCGTGACGATGGGTTCTAGTATGTCGTAGCTTTCCTGCGTCAGATCCGGTACAGTCAGCCCTTCGCGTCCGAACGCGTCAGACACCAGCACGGACTGTCCGCCCGTCTGCGCCACAATGCCCATCCTGTTGCCCGTGAACGGCTTCATGAAGTGAAGCGCCTTGAAGGCATCCATCAGCTCGTCCTGCGTATCGACACGGATCGCGCCCGTCTGGCGTATCATCGCGTCCCACAGCGCCATATCGGAGGCCAGGTGCCCTGTATGAGACGCGGCGGCGCGGGCCCCCTCTCGGGTCTGCCCACCCTTCCAAATGACCACTGGCTTGCGCGCTGCGACATCCCGTAACGCCTCAAAGAACTTGCGCCCGTCTCGTGTCCCCTCAACGTACATGCCGATGGACTTGACCTCCGGATCGTCGCCCAGGTACTCAAGCCAATCCCCTTGGTCCACAGAGATGCTGTTGCCCATGCTGATTGACTTGAGCGGGAACAACCCGTTATTGCGAGCCCGCATTACAAAGCTGGTCGCGTGCGTGCCTGAATTCGACATGAACCCGATATCGCCGCCCTCGCCGATCCACTGGTCCGCAGAGTTGCGGATACCCGTCTTGGAGTGATACAGGCACATGCAGTTCGGGCCGACGAGGTTGAAATTCGCCTCGTGCGTCATCTGTGTCAACGCATCCTGTAATTGGACGCCCTGCTCCTCGCCCGTCTCCGCAAAGCCGGATGTGAACAGCGCCGCTGCACCGGCGCCGACATCGATGGCGTCCTTCACAATGCGGGGCGCGACGGGGCGCGGCACCGCAACGATCACATAGTCAACCTGCCCCGGCACGTCGGCAAGGCTGGGATAGTTCTCGAATCCCATCTCAAGGATGCCCGGGATTTCGTTCTCATCAATCTGGACGGACACAACCTTGGCCTTGGCGTCACGAACGCTCTTCAGCCACATGTAGTCCGTGATTTTCTTATCGCCCACCACGGCAATCACTTGTGGATTGAACGCCCTGTCCAGGTTGGCTTTGCGTGTCGCGTCCATCTCTATACTCCTCCGCTTACTGTGTAGTGGGACTAGTCCGCTGTGAGAACGATGCGGGCATCGACGGCAATCGTTCCGTCCGCATACGCCAGCACCGGATTGAGATCCATCTCCGCCACGCCCGATGTCTCGCTCACGAATGCCGAGACTGCCCCGATAACGCCCTCCAGCGCCTCCAGATCAACGGCCTGAGTCGCGCGGTGCCCGGTCAGCAACGGATACCCTTTGATTTCACGCACAATTGCTCCTGCGTCCCTCTTCGTCAGGGGAGCGATACGGAACGCTACGTCCTGCAGAACTTCAACAGCGATGCCGCCAAGGCCGAACATGATGACGGGCCCGAATTGGTGATCGCGGGTCATTCCCACGATTACCTCGACACCGCCTCCGGGGGCCTGCGACTGCACCGTTACGCCGTCGATAGCCGCGCTCGGCTCTGCAGCCTTGGCGCTGGCAACGATCTCGTCGTACGCAGCTCGTGCGGCATCTGCGTCTGCTATACCAAGCTTCACGCCGCCAACATCGCTTTTGTGTGTGATCTCTCGTGAAGACACCTTCATCACAACGGGGTAGCCGATGTTCTCTGCTGCCGAGGCTGCTTCATCCGCAGACGATGCCAATGTCGGCATGGTCACCTGGATGCCCTGCTCCTGCAGAATGGACTTGGATTCCTCTTCGGTCAGTATGAGTCGCCCTTCTGCCCGTGCTCGTGCCGCCGTCTCATCAAATAGGGCGGACGCTGATGCTGTCACTAAGACACCCCCACCAATTTTCGCGATTGTGCTTATGGCTCTGACTGTCTCGCGCGCTAGGCGATAATCTGGCCACAAAGTACTTGCTAAGTGTATAACGAATCAACGGTTCCACGCGCCAGTCGATGTGGCACATCCGTCTACAGCCGTGCCACCCCTACCAGCGTCGCGTTAACGATGAAACGATGAGAATACGTTGTGGCTGGCGCGCACGTCACTAGTGATAGTGTCGGGCTGTCAGAGTAATCGAATACGTCTACGTCCTCCGGCAGAACAACGGTTGTATCCGTAGCGCGATACAGGAACACGTCGCCGCCTGCCATGACCATGATGTCTACAATCTCGCCGCGGCGCAGCAGTGGCGCTATCTCATCCAGCCGCGCGAATATCGATCCCTCGCCCGCGAACGGTGAATTCACGTGGCCGGACATCACAGTGTTGCCAATCTCACCCGGGGTCGCGGAACCAACGTGGAAACCAACGACGCGATCCGCCGTCTCCCATTCGCTCGTCTCGCCATCCCACAGGATGTTGAGGTCGATAATGTTCGATTCCAGTTCGATAGCGGGAATGATGATGTGGAGAGGTCGCGGCTCCTCTCCGTAGGTATCAACGAGATCGTCTTCCGTGACTGCCCTGAAGTTCTCCTTGATTGGCTCGAGCAACGCGCCGTCGTCCGCCTCGGCCAAATAGTGACTGAAATCGCGGAGGATGCCGTACTCGTCATAAAGATTGCTGTCCCCTGTCTCGTCTCCCTGGGTGGAATCTTCAGTGGTGGAAGTAGGTTGCTGAGTATCTGTCGTCACTGCCAACGGTGTAGTGCCGGGCGATGGCGAATTGACGAGCGCGGCAGGTGTTGCTGATGGCGCGGATGTCAGGGCCGTGGTGGGCAACGCCGTCGGCAGACCACGTGTCAGATCCTCCTGCGTGATGCCGCTCTCAGCCTGCGTCACCTTCAATTCATCGAGGTTTGCCTCTGAATACGCCCCGCGGGCGAAATATCCCACCGAAAACAACACCATCAAAACTCCAATGGCCGCCACTAGGATTCCCAGCACAAATAGGGGCCGAACAAAAATAAGCGCCCAAAGTCCGATGAAGCGATCCATTTGTGTACTCTCTGCCGCTAGCTGAGTATCTCCGCGATCCTCTCATCGAGGACCGCGCCGTTCACCACGCCCGCCCACCGCGTATGCACCCTGCCGTCCGACTCGATGAAGAACGTCACCGGCAGCCCCCCGACGCCGTAGTCGATGGTCGCCTCACCGTCTGGGTCGGTCACCATGACGTAGCCATCGTCAACGGGAACAGTGAACTCCTCTATGAAGGCGAGAGCGTCCTCATTCGTGTCCTGGATCGCAACGCCGATGAACCGGACTCCCTGGCCCTTGTACCGCTCATGAGCCTCGACCAGATGCGGCATCTCAACGCGGCACGGAGCGCACCATGAAGCCCAGAAATTCACAACGAGTGGCGAACCCTCAAAATCGGACAAGCTCACGTCTCCTGCTCCGTTCAGCTGTGAAAGCGTGAAGGACGGCGCCGCGATGCTGGTCCGTGTCGTCGTGTCCATCGGCATCGTCTCACGTGTCAGCAAGCTGTACGCGAGGAGGCCAATGAACGCCGCCATCACCACAACCGCCACACTGACAACGACTATTCCCGGCCGCCCCTGCTCCTGAGCGCCCGGCCCCGGAAAGCCGCTTTCGACGTCGTTAGACCGATTCTCCATTCGCAATCCCCGCGCCTACAATTATACTTGCTCCCTCCATCCCTTTACCCCACCATCGCGCAGTGCCACAATATGGCATCAATCTGGACGGTGAGGAACAAACCCCATCGCCCGGTGATCAGAGACGGAGGGGGGCCGTTTAGAGATGTTCATGCCGCTTGAGGGTGTCCGCGTCATTGACCTGACGCATTACACCGCAGGGCCGTACGCCACACGAATTCTCGGCGACTACGGGGCCGATATCATCAAGATTGAGAGGCCGGGCGGTGGAGACCCGGCGCGCCGCATTGGCCCCTTCTACCACGACGAGCCTGACCTCGAAAAGAGCGGACTTTTCCTATTCCTCAACACCAACAAGCGCTCCGTCACCCTTGACTTCAAGACCGAAAAAGGCAAACAAATCATCAAGGAGCTCGTCAAAGGCGCGGACATCCTCATCGAGAGCTTCCCGCCCGATGTCATGCCAAACGCCGGACTCGGCTACGAGGAACTCAGTCAAATCAACCCCCAACTCGTGGTGACCTCCATCAGCAACTTCGGTAAAACCGGCCCCTACAAGGACTGGGTCGGGCTTGATCTCACACTGTACGCAATGGGTGGCAACATGTGGGGCTCCGGTGATCCCGAGCTTGAGCCGCTCAAGACCGCCGGCCGCATGGCCAGCTTCCACGTCGGCTACGCCGCCGCCCTCGCCAGCGCTCTGGGCCTTACCAATGCCGAACTGCGAGGGCAGGGCGAGAACATCGACGTCAGCTATTTCGAAGTTACCCTCCAATCCATCGATGGCCGCATGCAAAAACTCCTTGGCTACCAGTACAACAACCAGGTGCCCATGCGTGTCTCCCCCGGCGCCAGCCTCGGTCTCGGCAGCGGCATCTACCCCTGCCTTGACGGTATGTTCATGACAACGGCCGGTGCCGCCCAGTTCCCCAACATGGCGCGCATGGTCGGCGCAGAGGACATCCTGACTCAACCCGGGTGGGATACCGTCGCCGCTCGCTCACGCCCGGAGGCTGCCGAGGAGTGGGAGGCCACCCTTATCCCGTGGATGCTGGAGCGTACCACCAAGGAAGTGCAGCGCGCCTGCATGGAGTTCGGCGTGCTTGGTGGCCCCGTCAACACAATCGAGAACCTCATGAATGACGAGGACTTTGACGCTCGGGGTTTCTGGCAAACTATCGACCACCCCGCTACCGGCCCGCTCATATATCCGGGCTTCAACTCGCGTATCCACTTCGAGGACGGCGAACGGCCCGCCCGTCGCCGCGCACCCCTCCTCGGCGAGCACACCGCTGAAATCCTCAAGGAGATTGGCATCGAGGGCGAGGAGGTCTCACTCCTCAGGTCAGAGGGCGTCATCTAGGCACACACCCCACACACTGACGCCTAAAGCAAAGGAGCACAACAATGACAGCCACAGAGAACGGCCGCCGAGACATGACCGGCTCCCCCGTCCCCGGCACAGGCAAATTGCCCCTTGAGGGTTTGCGCATCCTGGACATCACCGTCGTCTGGGCCGGTCCCTACGGCACCATGCACCTGGCTGACTGGGGCGCGGAGGTCATCCGCATCGAGTCCATCAAGCACTTCGCCACCAGCACGCGCGGCCAAATGGCCCGCCCACCACTGGAATTCGTGCGTCTCCGCAACACTGGCATGGGCTATGTCGATGATGACCCCGGTGAGCGCCCTTGGAACCGCCAGGCTATCTTCAACACGCACGCGCGTAATAAACTCTCCGTCACCATGGATCTCGCGAGCCCCGAGGGCCAGGAAGCCCTGGAGAGACTCGTCGCGCAGGCCGACGGTTTCCTGGAGAATAACGTCGCCATCTCCATGGAGCGGTTTGGCATCACGTGGGAGCGTCTCTCCGCTATCAACCCGCGCCTCATCATGGTGCGGATGCCTGCATTTGGTATCGAAGGCCCCTACAAGAATTACCGCACGTGGGGAAACCACATGGAGGCCCTCGCGGGCCATCCGCTGCTCCGGGCATACCCGGATGAAGACCCGGCCCGCGGTCCCAGCGGCGTCCCAAGTGATGCGGCGGGCGGCGTCGGCGGCGCGCTCGCCTTCATCATGGGTCTGCGCCACCGCAACAAGACCGGTAAAGGAATCCTCATCGAGGCGCCAACGGCTGAGAACTTCGTTCCGTTCCTCGGCGATTTCGTCATGGACTACTCCATGAACGGCAGAGTATACACTCAGCTAGGCAACGGCCATCTATTTCTTGCGCCACACAATGTCTACCGCTGTGCTGGTGAAGAGCGCTGGCTCACCATCGCATGCCGCTCAGACGCCGAGTTCCGTAAGCTATGTCAGGTGATGGGCGAACCCAACCTCGCCGACGATCCACGCTTTGCGGACTCCCTTAGCCGCTATCAGAATCGCCGTGCGCTTGATGAGGCGATTTCCCGGTGGACGATTGAGCAGGACGCCCGCGAGACCATGCACCGCCTGCAGGCGGTCGGCGTCCCCGCTGGCATGGTTATGGATGAGAGCGATGTCCACGCGGATCCTCACGTCGCGGAGCGCAACTTCTTCCAAGAGGTCACGCACCCAGAGGCCGGAACCCACAAGAACCCCACGATTGGCTTCAAGCTTCAGAACACGCCTTACGAGATTCGACGCCATGCCGTCATGCTCGGCCAGGACAACGAATACGTCTACAAGGACGTCATGGGCTACTCAGATCAGGAGTACCAGAAGTTCATCGACATGGGCCACGTCGGCATGGACTACGACCCGGACGTGGCGTAGGGGGGTATTCTCCTGGCAAGCAATTCCAAGGGTGCGTCACCATGCGCCCCTGGATTGGTGAGGCCAAGAGCCTACAGCTTGCTCGCCAGTTCTTCCATATGGCCGGTCACGAGGAAGACGACGCGTTCCGCAATATTCGTCGTCCGGTCTGCGATGCGCTCCAGGTTGTGCGTTGCCCACAGCAGGTACGTCGCCTCCTGCACACGTGACGGATTCTCAATCATGAGTTCCAGCAACGTGTGGTAGGACGAGTCCTGCATCGCATCGACCTCATCATCCTCCTCGCAGATCTTCCGCGCCGTGTCGGCGTCGTGGTCCACCAGCGCAGAAAGCGCGCGCCGCAACATGTCACGGCACTTATCCGCCATGCGGGGTAGGGTATCCAGCGGCCGAATGGTGCTGTCCGCCCCTATCATCTCCGCGATGCGCCCGTTACCCTCTGCGTGGTCCGCCATCCGCTCAAGATCGACAATGACGTTGAGCACAGTGACCAGCACGCGTAGATCGCCGGCCATCGGCTGCTGGGTCGCAATCAGGCGAATAGCCTTTTCTTCAATCTCGAATCGCGTGGAATCGATGCGCTCGTCCTCCGCGACAACCTGCCGGGCAAGTACGGCGTCCCGGTTCAAGAGAGCCTCGGTAGAGCGTTCGATGGACTTATCCACCATGGAACCCATCGCTATCACGTCGTCCTGCACCTCTTGCAGGAGCCGATCGAAGTCCTGCCGTGTCGGGTGCCGTCCCATTGCCATTGTCGTTACCTCTTCCCGTTCGTGGGTTTCGTGTTGACAGATTATCCAGTCTACCTAACTGAAGCGGCCCGTGATATAGTCCTCCGTTGTTTTCTCTTTGGGAGTAGTGAAGATTTCGGTGGTGGGTCCGAATTCAACGAGCACGCCTGCCCGATCCTCCTCCATATTCATAAACGCGGTCATCTCGGATACGCGCGCAGCTTGTTGCATGTTGTGCGTAACGACAAGGATTGTATACTCATGCCCCAACTCTTGCATGAGTTCCTCAATGCGCAGTGTCGAAGCCGGGTCAAGCGCGGAGCACGGCTCATCCATCAGGATCACATCCGGCTCCACGGCCAGCGTCCGCGCGATGCACAGCCGCTGTTGCTGGCCGCCGGAAAGCTCATTCCCCTGCTGCTTCAGCTTGTCCTTCACCTCGTCCCACAGCGCAGCCTGCGTCAGGCACCGCTCAACGATCTCATCCAACTCTGCCCGATTCCGCACGCCGTGCCGTCGAGGTCCGTAGGCGATGTTCTCGTAGATAGACATCGGCAGTGGGTTCGGCCGCTGGAACACCATCCCGACTGCGCGGCGCAGTTCCGTCACGTCGACGCGCCGGTCATAGATGGGTACGCCGGACATCTCCATCGTGCCCTCCACGCGCACGCCGGGGATCAAATCATTCATTCGATTGAAGCTGCGCAAAAGAGTGCTCTTACCGCAGCCGGACGCGCCGATGATTGCCGTCACCGTTCGCTCCGGTATTTCCACAGAAATGTCCTTCAACGCCCTGAACTCACCGTAATAGAGCGACATGTTCCGTGTGCTGAGCGAAATGGGCCGCTCCGCCACAGGAAGGCGGTCTGAAACGCGCTCAGTGGGTGCCGCCGTGTCAGACGATTCGTAACTGTCCTGGCTTGCCTCTAGATTCGCCACGGTGGTCATGATAGACGTGCGCTGCGTCTCGCCGCCAGCATGGCTTTCGGAAATGCCTTTAGTCATTGCCAATCCCGTTACTGTCTAGCCGAACCGGCCGGTAATGTAGTCCTCCGTCGCCTTCTCTTTCGGCCTCGAGAAGATTCCACCCGTCTCACCAAATTCCACGACGTATCCGCTCCGCTGATCGTCGACCGTCAGGAAAGTCGTGTAGTCCGATACACGAGCGGCCTGCTGCATGTTGTGTGTGACCAGCGCGATGGTGTAATTGGGGGCCAGCTCTCGCATCAACTCCTCAATGGCCAGCGTTGCGATTGGATCAAGTGACGAACACGGCTCATCCATCAGGATGACCTCCGGGTCAAGCGCCAGCGTCCGTGCGATGCACAATCGTTGCTGCTGGCCGCCGGAGAGCTTGTATGCGGAATCCTTGAGCCTGTCCTTCACCTCGTCCCACAGCGCCGCCTGCCGCAGGCATCGCTCCACAAGCGCGCCCATGTCGCCCCTATACCCGGCAAGCTTTGGTCCAAACGCAACGTTGCCATAGATCGACTTCGGAAACGGGTTGGGCTTCTGGAACACCATTCCGATACGGAAGCGAATCTCGGTGGGGTCGGTCTCCTCTGCGTATACGTTTTCCCCATGGAACAGGACTTCACCCTCCACTCTCGCCGTGCGGATAAGGTCATTCATTCGATTCATGCACCGCAGGAGCGAACTTTTGCCACAGCCGGACGGCCCAATAAAAGCCGTGATTTTGCGGGGCGGAATGTCCAGGTTTACATCCTTGAGCGCTTGGAAATCCCCGTAGAACAGGTTCAGTCCCCGAACAGACAAGGCAGGAGACGCAGATATTGCTGTCGCGGTTGCCATCAGATCAAGCTTTCCTTCATGAATTGCCTCAAAGGTTCAACATCTTTCTCGGTCATGTATGCCTGTAGTTAAAAATCACTCCTCGGATCGCCGCTGGAAGCGATCCCGCAGTAGGATCGCGATTGAATTCATGCTCAGCAACACAAGGAGCAAGATGATGATTGCTGCTGCCGTCACGTGCTGCCAGTCCAACTGCGGACGCGACACCCAGTTGAAAATCTGGATGGGCAGCACAGTGAATCGCTCAAATGGATGACCGGGCGTGAATGTGACGAACACCAGCCCGGAGATGGCGAGTAGCGGCGCAGCCTCCCCAATCGCTCGGGACATCGCCAATATTGTGCCCGTGAGGATGCCCGGCAGAGCGGAAGGCAGAATAACGTGCCTCACCGTTTGCCACCGTGTCGCTCCAAGCGCTAGTGAGCCTTGCCGATAGCTGTCGGGTACCGCCCGAATCGCCTCCCGACCTGCCACAATCAACAGCGGCAGGACCAGTAACGTCAGGGTCAGTGCGCCGGCGATGATTACGCGGCCCATGCCTAGCAGGAATACGAAGACTGCCAGGCCAAGCAATCCATACACGATTGACGGAACGCCCGCCAAGTTGGAGATATTCACCTCAATGAGCTGGGTCAGCTTGTTTCGTGGTGCGTATTCCTCGAGGTAAATCGCAGTTGCCGTGCCGATAGGGAACGTGAACAGCGCGGTCAGCCCGCCAACCCACAGCGTGCCGAACAGCGCTGATCGCAATCCTGCGTCGGCCGGCCGCCGGGAGGGGTATGTAGACAAAAAATCCCAATCGATCCACGGCAGCCCGTCTATGAGGATGTCGATGATGAGGGCGGCCAGCGTCGCAAGCCCCACAAGCGTCGACAGGAAGAACAACACGACCGCTGCATTGCCAATAAGGCGGCGCCCGCGCAAGCTGCTGTGGAACTGCTCAGCGCTAACGCTGCGGACATCGTCAGAAGTCGTGGGTTCCATGGTTCCGTGCCCCTAGTACGCCTGCCGCCAGCGTCGAACCACCCACTGACCAAGGATGTTCATCGCGAGCGTCATCACGAACAGCAGAAGGGCCACGGCGAAGATCGTGTAGTAGATCGTCGTCCCCTGCGGAGTCTCGCCGAATCCCACCTGGACGATGTAGGCTGTCATCGTCTGAATGCTCTCCCGCGGATCAATCGTGAGGCGTGGTGTTGCGCCGGCGGCAATCGTGACCAGCATCGTCTCGCCGATGGCGCGGGAAAGTCCAAGGATGATTGCAGCCACGATTCCGGAGAGCGCCGCCGGTGTGACCACCCGTGTTGCCACCTCGAACCGCGTCGCTCCCAGCGCATAAGCCGCCTCGCGCAGGGAACGTGGCACGGCCAACATCGCGTCCTCAGTCAGGGAAGACACAATCGGGATAATCATCACCCCCATCACGAGGCCAGCGCTCAGCGCGTTGAAGATAATCATGTCCGGGAAGATGTACTGCTGTAGCAGAGGCGTTACGAATGTGAGGGCGAAATAGCCGTACACCACTGTCGGAATGCCCGCGAGGATCTCGAGCATCGGCTTGACGATGCGCCGAAACCGGTCTGGGGCATACTCGCTCAGAAAGATGGCAGTGAACAAGCCCACGGGCGCTGCCACTAGGATTGCGATGGTAGCCACAAGGACAGTTCCGGCGACCAGCGGCAGCACGCCGAAGAGAGACGGTTGAAAACGCGGCGTCCAGACGGTGCCCGTGAGGAACTCAATGATGGAGACGTCCTGGAAAAACCGGAAACTCTCATTGACCAGAACGAAGACGATCCCTAGAGTCGTGGCGATTGAGATAACCGTTGCGCCGAGAAGAAGCAAGTGGATTGCTGTCTCGGTACCGCGCTCTGCCCGCGAACCGGACAGCAGGCGTTTCTCCAAGTCCTCTCGCGAAACGCGAGGCGCGGTAAATGACGCTTCAGTCAAAGAATGTAACCCTTCCCAATTGGCCGACGGCCCCCGCGCATAAGAATGCCCCATCAAGATTAAGCGGGAGTTAAAGTTGCCCCTCTCATACCCGCCCACCCGTCATTCCCGCGCGCTTCCTCCGCGCACCCTGAGCTTGTTGAAAGGTGCGCGGGTGAGGCTAAAGTGCCTAAGTCCCCGTGTAAGCGTCTTCGACCCTGTTCTTTTCCTCAGCGTAGCTGGACAAGGCAGTGTAGCCGACCTCCGGAACCAGCGTCGGTGAGTTGTCTAGGTAGAAATCGACGAAGGCCTTCAATTCTTCGCGAGCTCGTAGCTTCGCCACGTCCACGTAGATGAAGATCGGGCGGGCAAGCGGCGCGTAACTGCCGTCCGCAACGGTCGCATCGCTCGGCGCGATGCAGCCATTGCCGCCGTCAATCTCAACCAGCTTCAGTTGGCTCGCGTTCTCCGTATAGTAGGCGTACCCGAAGTAGCCCAGAGAATTCCGATCGCCGGAGATGCCGCGCACCAACACGTTGTCATCTGAGGACGCAACGTAGTCGGAGCGGGACACGCCCTCATCGCCATTCACCACGTCCGTGAAGTAGTCAAACGTGCCGGATTCGGTATCTGGCCCATATAGATTCAGGTCATCGCTTGGGAACCCGGCGCGGACATCATCCCATGAATCCACCGTGCTGTTCGGCTTCCAAATCTCGTTTAGTTCGGCAATGGTCAGGCAATCGACAAAATCGTTGGCTGTGTTAACCATCACGGCCAGCCCATCTAGAGCAACAGTCAGCTCGAGGTATTCGATGCCGTTCTCAGCAGCGATCTCCGCTTCAGAATCCTTGATTGGACGCGACGCATCGGATATTTCGGTCTCACCAACTGTGAAGCGTTTGAATCCGCCACCTGTGCCGGACACTCCAACATTCACACGAACATCCGGGTATTCTGCCAGAAACTCTTCGGCAACGGCTTCTGAAATCGGTGCAACTGTGCTCGAACCGTCAATCTCGATGGTCCCGACCAATCCTGTATCTCCGGACGAATCACTGACGGAACTATCGCCGTTACACGCCGCCAGCAAAAACACGATTCCTACCGCGATGATTCCGATGACAATGAGCCGCCGCCATGGCTTCGCCAACTCCATCTCCTCTCCTTGTGCAACCTAGGAGCGGTGCATACCCACTTCTATGACATGAGCGTAGGCAGGACAGATTAATGGGGTGGCAACACGCGGTTAAATCACGATTAAGGCATCCTTGCGTGCCGATGCCCCACCCCAGTCCCTACGTCATCTGCCCCCAGGACGGCCCGGCCTTCACATCCACCACCAGCGGGACATCAAGCTCCGGCATGACTAAAGGCATCACCTCATCCACGATGGCCGTCAGCGCCTCCCGTTCTTCGTCCGGCGCTTCGAACAGTAGCTCGTCGTGAATCTGTAGCAGCATCTTCGTCCGCATGCTCGTGTCGTCAAGTCGCTCCTGCATTCGCAGCATGGCGAGCTTGATGATTTCAGCAGCCGTTCCCTGCACGGGCATGTTGATAGCCATACGCTCCGCGGCAGCTCGAACACCCTGGTTGGATGCCGTAATCTCCGGCAGGTAACGCCGACGCCCCATCACGGTCTGGACGTAACCGTTTTCACGGGCTCCCGTGATTGTGTCGTCCATATATTTGCGTACATTGGGGAACCGTTCGAAATAGGCATTGATAAATGCGTCTGCCTCTTTCCTCTCAATCTCAAGACGTGTTGCCAATCCGAAACCGCCCATCCCATAAACGATTCCGAAGTTAACAGCCTTGGCAATTCGGCGATGTTCAGCGGTCACATCATCAGGTGCAATTCCAAGCACCTGCGATGCCGTTGATGAGTGGATGTCCTCTCCGGCGTGAAAGGCATCCTTTAAGCCCGCGTCATCTGAGAGGTGCGCCAGTACGCGCAACTCTACCTGCGAATAATCCGCTGATACTAACGAAGTCCCGGCGTCCGCGATGAACGCCTCGCGAATCCGCCGCCCCGATTCCGTTCGAACAGGGATGTTCTGCAGATTCGGGTCCTTCGACGCGATCCGACCTGTCGCTGACCCTGTCTGATCAAAACTCGTGTGGATTCGTCCCGTTCCCGTGTAGACTTCCTTGGGGAGCGAGTCCACGTAGGTGGAAACTAGCTTGGAGAGCTCGCGATACTCAAGGATGCGTTGAACGATGTGGCTGTGCTGTTCTCCACTCTTGACCAAACCCTCCAGGACGGACGCGTCCGTGGAATAGCCCGTCTGTGTTCGACGGCGTGCGGGCAGTCCGAGCTTTTCGAACAGCACCTCCCCGAGCTGTTTGGGAGAATTAAGGTTGAAGACCAACGGCTCGTCCATGTCGGCCGCCGCGCCGGCCTCATCGTAGATTGCCTGCGTCATCTGATCGAGATTTGCATGCATCTCCTCCGACATCTTCGCCAGGAGCACTGTGTCGAGACGGACACCGTTCCGCTCCATTCGTGACAGAACAGGCGCGAGCGGCATCTCAAGCCCCTCAAATAGAGGGCTCGCCCCCTGTTCTTCCAGAATGGGCGCCCACGCCTCCATCATCCGTAGCGTGTAATCCGCGGCGGAGCATGTGTACCTCAAAGCTATATCTAAATCTAACACGTGGAACGGCACCGCCTTTGCGCCGCGCCCCAGTAGTTCTTCCCGTGTTGGCAGCTCCTGTCCGAATTCAGATAGGACCAGCGTTGACAGCACAGTTGACGGCTTGCCAAGCATATGCGACGCAACCGATGTGTCCCAGATCGGATTAATGACTTCAACGCCGCCGTTCTCCAGCGGAGGCAAAATCTCGCGCGCAAAGTGTGTTACCAACGTCCGCTGAGTTCCCGCAGGCATGTTCTCAGCTAGAAATCGCCCAAGCCGCTGAAGCATCTCCGTACCCGTCGCCAAAGGTATTCCGAGTCCTTCTTGCATCAGGGGGATGTATGCCGCTTGCCCGGAGGCCCAGGAGAGTCCGATGCCTACAGGAACTGCTTCCATCATCCGGTTCGATGTGACCGGCACGACAATGGAGACATGTGTGGTATCCGAAATCTCGGCAAGGAGATCGTCCAACTCCTGCGCGGTTGAGATACTCCGGTAGGACTCATCGACTTCAGGCATGGGTACTTGCGGGTCCGTCGATTCGGCCCCATCGTCGCCAACATCAGGTATCCGATTCAGTAGCGATGTAAACTCCATTTCGCGGAAAAATGCGACCAGCCGGGATCGGTTGAAGTTCTTCGTCCACTGCAGGTCGTCCAGCGTCACTGATAGATCAAGATCTGTGACGATTCGGGTCAGTTCCAGTCCCTGCATTGCGGCATCATGCCCGTCGATCAGGCGTTGCCGTACGCGCTCCGGTGTGACGTCTTCAATGTGGTCATACAGCTTGCCAACAGTGCCGTAGTCCTTAAGGAGTGTAGTTGCCGTCTTTGAGCCCACCCCTTGCACTCCGGGGATGTTGTCGGACGGATCGCCCTGCAGCGCCTTCAGATCCGGTATCTGCTCCGGCGCAAGCCCGTACCGCCCTCTCACCGCATCAGGATCAAAGAGTGATTCGTTCCTCGCTCCCCGCTGATACAGGATGCTGACTGAAGGAGAGACCAACTGCATTGTGTCCTGATCGCCTGTCACGATGATTGTCCGCAGCCCCCGTTCCGTAGCACGGCGCGAGAAATGCCCAAGTACATCGTCTGCTTCATAGCCCGGGAGTTCGACGATGGATAACCCAATGGTTTCGACGGCCTCCCGCACTCGTCCGTACTGGGAGCGCATCTCATCCGGCATGTGAGGCCGCTGTGCCTTATAACCCTCATACATCTCATGCCGAAACGTCGGTCCGGATACGTCAAATGCCACGGCCGCGTATGCTGGCCGTCTTTCGCCCAAAACCTTCAGTAGCGATGCCGAAATGCCAAAAACGGCATTCGTGGCTTCACCGGAATGCGAGACCGACAGGTGCTGGATGGCGTGAAAGGCTCGATGGAACATCGCGTGCCCGTCAAAGAGTACGACGAGACCCTCATCGATGCCCCGGTCTCTTCGTCCTGCCGATTGTGTCATTCTTCTGCGCCTGGCCTTTCCCTGTGGGTGATGAGTCTATGGCTTCGAGGTCGCATCTCTATCTTCCGGCAGCATCCACGCGCGCAGCGCAAGAGCCCGGGCCCGTGCTCGGTGAAGCTCGCCCAACGCCTCAGTGATTGTATGCGCGTCAGGCCAACTTGCCATATCCACATCCTGACGGAAAGGATGTGTAGTAATGTGAAGCGGCAGCGACTCACCCGCCGCCTCATGGATAGGCGCTACAGTCAGGGGATTATCTGATAGGTGCTGCGCTAGGCTGCTGAAATGATCAGCAAGAGTTCGTATGCGTGACTCCGCCTCACGGAGCAAGGTTAATGCCTCCGAATACCGTTCATGGGGCGTCCTTGTCTCGCCACCACCTGTCACCATGCGCGCCGCTTCAGGCGGCGAAGCTTCACGTCGTTGCATCATCGTTCTAACACAAGATTACCGTAGCGAAAGAAAACATGCCTGCCCTGCGCTGCTTGCGCTGTTGACGATGAAACCACTTGCCCCATAATCGATAGGTAAGCGCGGAGCAAGCATTCCTGAACATAAGGCAGCGAGGGCGAAAACAAATGAGAAGATTGAGCAAGCAAAGGCTTGTGCTCACCATTTGCCTTGTACTGCTCATCGCCGCAGCGGCTTGCACCAATGACGGTTCGACATCAACGTCCACTGCAGGGCCAACTACCAACGGAAATGGCGCTAATGGCCAGAATGGAAATCCGGCTCGCCCCACACCTACAGTGAACCCGCCGGTTCCCACTGTACAGCCCGTTAGGACCAGTACTGTCGATACAATGTCGATCAGCGGCAAGCCTGTTCCCGCCACCGCTGCGCGCGGGGGAACGCTCATCGCATCTGTCTGGCATTCGGAGCAGACTTTCAGCACGTGGGAAGACCATGAAGGCGCGTCGTTCGTCATGATGCACCCCTTGCATAATCTCCTCCTGCAGCCTCGAACTTGGGGTGACACCGATGATTTTCAACGACACAGCTTTCTTGAGGTTCATCCAGACTTGGCCTTGGGGTGGGAGGTTTCCCGCGACGGACTGACCGTCACTGTTAACCTGAGAGATAATGTTTCCTGGACGGACGGTACGCCACTGACCTGTGTGGACATTGCTTGGACCTATAATTCCATCAGAACGGGCAGGGGCCTGATTCGCAGCCCGAGATCCGTTTACCTCGCTTCCGTTAGCCAAGTGCTTTGTGAGGGCGATCACACCGTCCAATTCATTCTCCGTGAACCGCAGGCGTCAATCATCGATGCGCTTGCTCTTCCACACAACATCATTCGGCCCCAACATGTCTACGCTAATGACACGGCCGCCATGCGGGATCGTCTCCCTACTGTCACTACGGGGCCGTTTGTTGTTTCAGAACACGTGCCGGGCGAGAGTATCACCTATCGGAGGAATGACACCTACTGGGATCAGCCCTTTCCATTCCTGTCCGGTCTACAATTCGTGATTCTGGCCGAGTCCGCCTTGGCGACCGGGCTCCGTTCAGGAACCATCGATGTAGGGAAACCGTCGGGGTATGCATATGAAGAAGCGGAAACCCTGGAAAGTGAATGTAATAACTGCCAGGTGTGGCCCCGGGCATTGGCCATGGGGGACACACACCACATTATCATCAACCACGCCAAAGAGCCTTGGAATACTAGCGGCCTCAAAGAGGTAATTGCCCTCGCAATTGACAACACAAAAAATATCCGCAATGTGCATAACGGCTGGCATTTCCCCCCCACCGGTTGCGGAACGTATCCTTTTTCGACGTGGGCAATGCCGATTGACCGCTGTACGGATATTCCCGGCTTTGGGGATTTCTCCACCAAATCCTCGCCGGCTGCGGACAAGGCGCAGGCTAGGGAAATCCTCACCAATCTCGGCTACTCACCGGGTGAGTTGTCCATCTCCATCCTATTCAGCGAAGCAACTGAGCAGGATATACCTGCTGTCATCTCCGATTTTCAGGAAATCGGCATAAACGCTGCTTCTGCCGTCCTCAATCAGCGAAACTTTCTTGCGCGTATCTCTGAGGGGGACTTCGATGCAGCCGTCCATTCTGAATGGGCCATCAGTGATACCCCGGACATCCTGCTTCTGGGACATTTTTATACGGATGGTCATGACAACTTTGGGAAATTCAGCAGTCCACAACTCGATGATCTCATCGACAGAATGGGTGCTACCACGGATCTGACCACCAGACGAGAACTTGCATGGGACGCGCTGGAACTGGCGCTCGAGCAACAGGCAAAGATTGTTGTCTCCCACGGCGTCCTCGTGCCTATCTACAGTGATCGGGTACATGGAATCATGCCCGGACTTGATTTCCAGGCTGAACACGGTCCTCAACTCCGGTACGATCACGCTTGGTTAGCCGGCTGAACATCGGCTAACATCTGTACCACACCTCCTCCCGACCTCTCAGCCCTTTATCAAACCCTCGTACTGCTAGGGTTGACATACCTTTAAGCACGTTCATAATCGATAAAGCTAAGCAGAGTATGAAGGTAGGAGGGGAAGATACCTCATGAGCAGATGGACAATGCTCCTCATCGGGCTTGTCGCTACCCTTGCGTTGCTTGCCGCAGCGTGCGGGACAGCCGAAGAAGAAGATGAAGGGACGACAACCGAACCTGCGCAGCCTACTGCGACGCCGCTGTTGATTACAGGGAGTTCGCCAACGGCTGTGCCTGCAGATACGGACGATATGGATGACGACATGATGGATGAAAACGTTTCCGTCAGTGGCATCCCGCTCGATCCCGATGCGCAATATGGCGGAATCCTCAAGCTCGCCTATCGTTCCAATAACCCGCTGAACCCGTGGGAAGAGGCCGCCGGACCTGCATTTGACGTTGGGCACCTGCTCAACAACATGCTAATCAAGCCGCGCACATGGGGAACTGAAGAAGACTTCAGGAACAACGCCTTTTTCGAGTTGCACCCCGATATGGCCAGCGGCTGGGAACAGTCCGAAGATGGCCTCGCGTGGACATTCACTCTGCGTGACGGAATTGAGTGGTCGGACGGCACGCCGCTTAGTTGCAACGACGTGAAGTGGTCCTTTGACACCATTCGTCTTGCGAATGACGCCGGACTCCTCCGCAGCCCCCGGAAGACCCACTACCTGGCCATGGATTCCATCGTCTGCGCAGATGAGTTGACCGTCGTCTTCAACCTCCGGTGGGCCAAGCCTGCCGTCTTGGAGGTTATCGGGCAGCCCTACAACATCATCTTCCCCGCCCACATCTACCAGACAGAGTTCCTAGAGACCGGCAAGCTGGATTCCATGCGTGAGCAGCCCTCCAAGGCAACCACTGGAGCGTTCAGAGTTGTCGAGTACATCCCCGGCGAGGGATACACGTTTGAGAAGAACGAAGACTACTGGGATGCCCCGCTTCCCTACGTTGACGGCGTGGAAATGATATTCCTCTCCCGGTCCAACATCCCGCCGGCCTTGCGAACTGGAAACGTCCATGTGGGTGATTCACATGGCTACACCGGTGGGCAGGCTCTCACTCTGATTGAGGAGCGCAATGACGAAGTCTTCAAGATTTACGACCGCGTCATCGCTTCCTCGTTCAGCCCGGCCCTGTTCCTCAACAAGGAGCGGGAGCCTTGGAATGATCCAGCCGTGAACACAGCCTTTGCGCTGGCAATTAACAACGAGAAGTACAACACCACGGTTCAGAATGACCTCTTCGTGCTACCGACTGGTTGTGGCTTCTATCCCACCAGCGAATGGGCAATGCCCGCCGAGCGTTGCGCCGCCATCCCGGGCTACGCAGATGTCTTTGGTGACACCCCCGAAGACCGCCTTGCTCAGGCTGCCAGGGACAAGGAGCGCGCCAAGGAGATCCTTGAAGAGGCCGGCTACACCGGTGAAAACGCGCTGAACCTCGGCATGACAGTGTGGGGCGTCATTCGACCGGACGGCCCCGCCATCCAGCTAGATTTGCAGGAGATTGGCGTCAACGTGGAAATCCTCGAGTTCGACTCCACAACCACCTACACCAAGTGGTCTACCGCCGACTTCGATGTGGGAGTCCACAGCTTCTGGATCGCGGGAATCGACCCGGACGTGACCCTGTACGAGCACTTCTACACGGGTTCCGACCGCAACTACAACCGCTACAGCAACCCTGAGTTCGACAACTTGGTCAACACCATGAGCCGAACTTTGGATAAGGAAGAGCGGAAGGAGCTAGCTTGGCAGGCTATGGAGCTCGCGCTGACTGATGTGGGTAAGGTCGTCATCTCGCATGGCTCCTATTACCCGATGGTCAGCGCCAACCTGAAGGGCTACATGCCTGCTCCTAACTACCTCGCAGGCTATGGCCCGCAGAAGCGCTATTCCCACGTCTGGATTGATGAGTAACCCAACAGACTGGTGGCGCTGCTGAGAACGGCAACAAGCTAATCTCGGATAGTAATGATGCCCCTGCCACGTGGCAGGGGCATCATTACTTTTTGTCTGCACAACCTTGTGTTGCTAGGGTTGACACCAATTGAAGCCCCGTCATACTGACACAATCGTGATTTACCCAGAGGAGGGGACTATGAGCAGATGGACGTTACTTCTTGTCGGCTTGGTCGCCACGCTTGCGCTTCTTGCAGCCGCGTGCGGTACGGCCGAAGAAGACGATGAGGAGACAACCGAACCGGCGGAACCCACCGCCACCGCTATCGTCATCACGGGAAGTGCCGCAGACCCGACGGCAACACCCTCAATGGATGACATGGATGACGACATGATGGACGAAAACGTCTCCGTCAGTGGCATCCCGCTTGATCCGGACGCCAGGTATGGCGGCACCCTGCAGATTGCATACACCAGCCACAGCCCGAGCTTCGTGCCGTGGGAGTCAGCAGCCGGCCACTCATTTGAAGTGGCGCAGATGTTGAACAACATGCTGATCAAGCCGCGCACGTGGGGCACAGAGGAAGATTTCAATAACTTTGCCTACTTTGAGCTTCATCCTGACCTCGCCACGGATTGGGAACAGTCTGAAAACGGACTAGCGTACACGTTCAATCTGCGTGACGGCGTGAACTGGTCGGATGGCGTGCCGGTCACCTGCAACGACATCAAGTGGTCGTTTGACACCATCAGGCTTCAACAGGACGCAGGGTTGCCCACCAGCCCGCGCAAGACCCACTACCTGGCCGTCGATTCAATCGTCTGCCCGGATGACTTGACTGTGGTCTTCAACCTCAGGTGGGCCAAGCCGGCCATGATTGAAGTCATCGGCCAGCCCTACAACGTCATCTTCCCGGCGCACATCTACCAGACGGAGTTCCTGGAGACAGGGGCACTGACCTCCTTCAGGGAAGAACCTTCCAAGGCAACAACTGGCGCCTACAGGCTCGCCGAATATATCCCCGGTGAGATATTCGTGTTTGAGCGCAACGATGACTACTGGGATCAGCCGCTTCCATACCTGGATGGCGTAGAGATGCGGTTCCTTGGCCCAGGCTCCTCCCAGCTTCCGCCGGCGCTGCGTGCAGGCCGTCTGCACATCGGCAGCCCCAATGGCTACACCGGCGGACAAGCGGACACCCTGCTCCAGGAATGCACGGAAATGTGCCAGTTCTGGCAGAACCGCATAATCGCATCCTCGTTCAGCCCTGCCCTCTTCATCAACAAGGAGCGCGAAGGCTGGATGCAAGACCAGAGAATCCACGAAGCCTTTGCTTTGGCGATCGACAACCAGGCATACATCACCACCGTTCGTAACGATTGGTACGAGCTCCCGGTGGGCTGCGGGTTCTACCCAACCTCCCCGTGGGCCATGCCTAGGGAACGCTGCGGCCAGATCACCGGCTTCGCGGATGTCGTTCCTGAGACGCGTGAAGCGCGCGCTGCTGCCGCTGCCGCGGATAAGGAACGTGCGATCCAACTTCTCGATGAAGCTGGATACAACGCTGAGAATCCGCTGGTGGTCGACTTCACAGTGTGGTCCCCAATCCAGGGCGACGCTCCGCAGTTCATCAATGACCTGGCGGCCATTGGTGTCACAGCTGAGCCAGATGTCCAGGAATCGGCGACCGCCTACGGCAACTGGGCAACAGCCAACTTTGACTTCGGAGTTCACAGCTTCTGGATCGCGGGAATCGACCCGGACGTGACCCTGTACGAGCACTTCT